>NZ_CP006911.1:1200000-1500000 GCF_001281385.1 Candidatus Pseudothioglobus singularis PS1 | reverse complement strand
TTTAGAGCAGTGTGTCAATCTGCGCCACTGGGATGAAGAAGCTAAAGACCCGAACAAGCAATGTCCACCATTTTCATACTATCGGTCTTTAATTGAGGCTCAATTAATCAGTAATATTTAGTAAATAAATACTTGATTTTTAATCTTTCTATATAGTTTCATTCGGAAAGTATAATATTGTGGTAATAAATTGAAATTAATCACTTTATGAAAAAAAAATTATTAATAATCAATGGCCCTGGGCTTTCAGATTTGAGCAACTTTAATGAATTCGGCCATGATAACCTTACTTTGGAAAAGGTCCAAAAAAAATGTTTAGAAACTTGCGATAGTTTAGGGATTAGTGTGGATTTTTGTCAAACTGATGATCAGGCTGAGTTATCAAACTATCTTTTAAAGGCCTCTAAGGAGTTTGATGCTTTAATAATTAATCCTGCTGCTTATTCCAATGCAGCCTCTTTAGACCCCGATCTATACGCATCTAATATAGAGGCCATGGCTAATCAAAAAAAGCCAGTTATTGAGGTGCATATTGCAAATATTTTCCAGAAGGGAGTTAATATTAATAGTCCAATAAAGGCTTCGGAAGGGAATGTTGGTTTTGTAAGTGGATTTGGTATCCATAGCTATGATCTTGCTATTAGAGCAGTCAATAAGCAGTTGAGTCAAAAATCATGAATATTTTTGTTATCAATGGTCCAAATATAAACCTACTTGGCTCGCGCGAGCCCGAGATTTATGGGCATGATACATTAGATAGTATTTCAAAAGAGTGCATAGAACAAGGTCTTAAAGATGGCAATAATGTGAAATTTATGCAGTCTAATTATGAAGGTGAAATAGTTGAGTGGATTCAGAGCGCAATAAAAGAAAAAATTGATGTAATTGTCATTAATGCTGCTGCTTATACTCATACATCAATTGCAATTCATGATGCTTTAAAGTCTTTTCCTGGCTTGAAGATAGAGTTACATATTTCGAATCCACATTTACGTGAGTCATTTCGTCATATTTCTTTTGTCTCTCCAGCTGTGGATGCAGTAGTTGCTGGTCTTGGTGCAGATGGGTATAGCCATGTCATTGAGTTGTTGGCAGATTTACAAAGATCCTAGCCTAATAGTAAAACTCTAGTGTTGAGACTGAAATATCAGAAACATAGTCTTTACCATAAGCAACAATACCAAAACTCCTAATTTTTTTTGGATCCAAGGTCGAGTCCTTTGACCATCTTCGTTCAAATTTATTAAAAGGAAGGTCAATCATTTGCCACTCCTCACTAGCTATGAAAGTTGTAGCATAATAGTCTGAAGGCGACCAACTCTCATTTGTTCGGATATGGATGTAGTAAGTTTCACCATTTCCTCTTACGTTCAGTCGAACGCCTTTAAGATTCTCCCCTTCCTTTTCAGAATTTGCAAATGAAACACTCGCACGCAATTGAATAAAGCCACCGTTGTTTGCTGTACTTACATTACCAGTAAGTCTTGCGTAATACATTTCACCGTCTTGTTCAAGATTTACCTTGCCATCAGAGACACCACCCATGACCCTATCACTAACGTACTGCCAGTACCGGCCACTATCTGCGTTGAATGGATAAGCAAGTACTTCATCATTTGCAATTACATTTGAACTAATTGATAAGATTGAAAATGACATTAGTACTAGAAGATGTTTTAATTTGGATTGAAAGTATGAATATAAGGGCATAAAAGCGAATTTTTTATTAATAAAAAGCTTATTATATGTTTATTTTATAAACACTTAAATTATTTTATTTTGGCTCAGTTAAAGAGCATCTTGATTGGTTTCACCAGTTCGAATACGAACTACTTTTTCGATATCAGAGATAAAGATTTTTCCATCACCTTTTTGCCCAGATCGAGCGATATCACTTATAACATTAATGACTAAATCTAAATTTTTAGTAGAAATGGCAATTTCAAGTTTGACCTTGTGGACAAATTCAACAGTAAACTCTGTGCCTCGATATTGTTCGGTGTGACCTTTTTGTTTGCCAAAACCTTTGACTTCGGTAACAGTCATGCCTGGTATATCAACATTACAAAGCGCTTCTCTAACTTTGTCTAAAATTTCAGGCCTTAATATTGCAGTAACTAGTTTCAAATATAATCCTTATTATTTTGTTTTTAACTTATTGAGTTATAGGAGAAATAATATACTTAAATTGTATTTAAGTAGCAATGGATTACAATTTTAAATTGATTTTTTAGAAACTGCTTGAAAAGCATGTATCAATGGTGGAGGGACAGGGATTCGAACCCTGGAAGGGTATTAGCCCTTGCTGGTTTTCAAGACCAGTGCATTCAACCGCTCTGCCATCCCTCCGAAAGATTGGTATGATACCGTTTTTATGAATAAAGTAAATAAAATTTATTTAAAAAAACTGCAATTTTTTGCGTATAATTCTCCCTTTTTAGAAATTTGATTAGGTGGTCGTTATGTCTAAAGTATGCCAAGTAACTGGTAAGAGACCTATAAGCGGAAATAACGTTTCTCACGCGAATAACAGAACGCGTCGTCGTTTTTACCCTAACCTTCATACTCACCGTTTTTGGGTTGAGGCTGAAAACCGTTTTGTTAAGTTGAAGTTATCTGCAAGAGGTCTTCGCGTTATTGATAAAAAGGGCATTGATGTTGTTTTAGCAGAAATCCGCGGACGCGGCGAAAAGGTATAAGGAGTAAGTTATGAGAGAAAAAATTAAACTGGTTTCTTCAGCTGAAACAGGTCACTATTACACTACAACTAAAAATAAAAGAATTCACCCAGAAAAGGTTGAAGTTAAAAAATTTGATCCTGTTGTAAGAAAACACGTAATGTATAAGGAAGCAAAGATTAAGTAATCCTTAATAATATTCATAAAAAAAGCCGCTTTAGAGCGGCTTTTTTATTACCTAAAGTTTAACTTTGCAGGATCATCTCAAGTGGAACATTGGAAGAAGATTCTTGATAATCCGCGATTTGGTCAAAATTGAGATACTGATATATTTCACCTGATAAAGGCTCAATGTCTTTCATTAAGGATAAGTACTCTTCAGAAGTAGGAATATATCCCAGCTTAGCAGAGATTGCAGCAACCTCTGCTGATGCTAAAAATACATTGCTGTTATCTCCTAATCGATTTGGAAAGTTTCTGGTCGAGGTTGAAACGACAGATGCTCCTTCTTCAACCCTTGCTTGGTTTCCCATACAAAGTGAGCAGCCTGGGACCTCAGTCCTGTCTGTAAGTCGTTCAAAGGTTTCATATATTCCCTCAGCCCTTAACTGTTTTTCATCCATTCTTGTTGGAGGCACCACCCATAAAACTGTATTAAGCTCTGACTTATCTTTGAGTAGCTGTGCCGCAGCCCTGAAATGTCCAATATTGGTCATACAAGAGCCAATGAAAACTTCATCTATTGATGTTTTGGCAACTGATGATAGAAGTCTTACATCATCTGGATCATTTGGACAGGCTACGATTGGCTCCTTAATGTCATTAAGATTTATTTCAATGACCTCTGAATACTCGCAATCTTTATCAGCCTCAAGAAGCTCTGGATTATCAAGCCACTTTTTCATATCCTGTATTCTTTTTGCTATTGTTTTTTTATCATCATAGCCAGAATCAATCATCGAGCCGAGAAGTGTAATATTTGAATTTAAATATTCTGCAATGGGTTCTTTATTAAGCTTTACAGTACATCCATTTGCCGACCTCTCTGCTGTTGCATCTGCAAGCTCAAATGCTTGCTCAACCTTTAGATCCCCAAGACCCTCAATTTCAAGAACGCGTCCAGAAAAAATATTCTTCTTGTTAGATTTATCAACAGTGAGTAATCCCTTTTGAATGGCAACATATGGGATTGCATTGACAAGGTCCCTTAGAGTGATTCCAGGTTGCATCTCACCCTTAAACCTGACTAAAACTGATTCAGGCATGTCTAATGGTAGCACTCCAATTGAGGCACCAAAGGCAACAAGGCCAGAGCCAGCTGGAAAACTAATTCCTATTGGGAAACGCGTATGAGAGTCGCCACCAGTTCCAACAGAGTCTGGCAAAAGCATGCGATTTAACCAAGAATGAATAATGCCATCGCCTGGTTTGAGTGACACGCCACCTCGTGAATGCATGAAGTCTGGGAGTGTGTGCTGCAACTCAAGATCAATGGGCTTAGGATAAGCAGCTGTGTGACAAAAACTCTGCATAACTAGATCAGCAGAAAATCCTAAACAAGCTAATTCTTTGAGCTCATCTCGAGTCATTGCTCCTGTTGTGTCTTGAGATCCAACTGTACTCATGCGAGGCTCACAATAGGTTCCGGGCCTTATACCTTTAACACCACAAGCTTTACCAACAATTTTTTGAGCTAAGGTAAAGCCTAATGAACTATTCTTTGGGTCCACTGGACGAAGAAACACATCACTCACCGCTAAGCCAAGTTCAGCTCTTGTTTTATCTGTTAAACCTCTTCCAATAATAAGTGGAATTCTGCCACCAGCACGAACCTCATCTGGCATCGTACTAGGCGCAAGATTAAATTTTGAAATAACTTCTCCAGATGCATCTTTAATAGTGCCTTCATATGGATAGATTGTAATCTCATCACCCATTTTGAGTTCTGAAACGTCGCATTGAATTGGAAGTGCCCCTGAATCCTCAGCTGTATTAAAAAATATTGGAGCAATTTTGCCACCAAGGACTATGCCACCACTATTTTTATTAGGAATGTAGTCAATAGGTTCACCCATATGCCATAAAACCGAGTTAATTGCTGATTTTCTTGAAGAGCCAGTACCCACTACATCTCCAACATAGGCAAGAGGATTGCCCTTTTGCTTTAATTCTTCAATTTTTTCAAGGGGCTTATCCATTTTTTTGACAAGCATTGCTTTTGCATGAAGAGGGATATCAGGACGAGACCAGGCTTCAGTTGCCGGTGAAAGGTCATCAGTATTGGTTTCACCATCGACACGAAATACTGTCACTTTAATGCTCTCAGGAAGAGTCTCTTTGGAGGTAAACCAGTCAGCTGAAGCCCAAGAATCAACTATCTTCTTCGCATGTGCGTTGTTTGCTGACTTTTCCATTATGCTTTGGTGGGCCTCATAGATAAGTATTGTAAGAGATAGTGCTTTACAGGCTTCCTCAGCAGTTTCATCATCATCCAGAAGATTAATTAAGGATTCGATGCTATATCCACCAAGCATTGTTCCTAGCAAAAAAGTAGCATGTTTTCTTGAGATCGCATTGCAAGACTGTTCTCCTTTAGCAATACTAGTTAAAAAACCAGCTTTTACATAAGCAGCTTCATCAACACCCGGTGGGACTCTATGAGTGAGTAAATTCAAATAGAAGTCATCATCAAGCCCTGATATTAGGCTCTCTACGACAGACTTAGTTTGTTTAGCATCGAGTGCTAGTGGTGGAAGATTGTCCGACTTTCTCTCTTCACAGTGCTTTAAGTAAGCTTTTATCATAGTAATACTGGTTATTAGGTGATTAAATAAAAGAGTATAATTTTATCCTTTTTAATATGAAGGCTTAAATTTTTTGAAGCATTAGTTCGTATTATGACATTTGATAAACTTACCTCTATTTCACCAATCGATGGGCGTTACAGCGATAAGACCGCTCAACTCAAAACTATATTTAGTGAATTTGGGCTTATAAAGTATAGGCTTTTAGTTGAAGTGCGATGGTTAGAGGCAATGTCAAACAATTCAGAAATATCTGAAGTTCCCTTGTTTAGCTCTGAAGCCAACAAAAAATTATTAGCTATTGCCGATAATTTTTCTATAGATGATGCAAGAGCAATAAAAGAAATTGAAAAGACAACCAATCATGATGTTAAAGCGATTGAGTATTTCTTGAAAGAGAAAGTATCTTCAACTCCTGAACTTCATAAAGTGAATGAGTTTATTCATTTTGCATGCACCTCAGAGGATATTAATAATTTATCACATGCGCTTATGCTTGAAAATGGAAGAGAGGTTCTTTTGGCTGAAATGACAGAAACTTTGAATCTAATGACTGGCTTAGCAAGGGAAAATGCTGAAATTCCAATGCTTTCAAGAACGCATGGTCAAACAGCATCTCCCACAACTCTTGGAAAAGAGATGGCAAACTTCTCTTATCGACTGCAGAGACAAATAAAGCAGCTGAAAGATGTTCAAATAATGGGTAAGTTTAATGGGGCAGTTGGAAATTTCAATGCTCATCTCAGTGCGTATCCTGAAGTTGATTGGGAAAAAGTTTCTAAGAGCTTTATTGAGAGTCTCGGAGTGAATTACGCTCCTTATAGTTCACAGATTGAATCACATGATTATATTGCTGAGTATTTTCATGCATTAAATAGATTTAACACCATCTTAATTGACTTTTGCCGTGATGTTTGGGGCTACATTTCATTAGGTTATTTCACTCAAAAAACAGTTAAAGGGGAAATAGGTTCTTCAACTATGCCGCATAAGGTCAACCCCATTGATTTTGAAAATGCTGAGGGCAATCTTGGATTAGCCATTGCCATTGGAGAGCATTTTGCAACAAAACTTCCTATATCAAGATGGCAGCGTGACTTGACAGATTCTACTGTTTTAAGAAATTTAGGCGTTAGTAGTGCACATTGTTTAATTTCGTATGCTTCAATTTGTAAAGGCATAAAAAAACTTGAAGTAAATGAAGAAAAACTGATCGAAGATCTGAATAATTCATGGGAAGTTCTCGCTGAACCAATTCAAACTGTAATGCGCAGGTATGGCGTGTCAAATCCCTATGAGAAACTTAAGGCTCTGACAAGGGGAAAGAAAATTGACGCCAAAATTCTAAGTGATTTTATTGCCTCTTTGGACATCCCCTCAGAGGCAAAAAAAGAACTGAACAAGTTAACGCCAATGAACTATATTGGGGATGCGATTAAATTAGCACGCAACATCTAAAACTGATATAATTTCTCGCCTTAATAATTTAACAATCTAAAAGGAGCAAAAAACCCATGGTTAAGATAAGACTAGCCCGAGGTGGAGCCAAGAAAAACCCTTTTTATTCGATTGTAGCGACAGACTCTAGAAAGAGAAGAGATAGTGGTTACATTGAGCGTATTGGATATTTTAATCCTGTCGCTCGCGGACAAGAAGTCAGGCTTCAACTCGAAGAAGACAGACTGTCACATTGGATTTCTCAAGGCGCGCAGATTTCGGATCGCGTTAAGCAGCTTGTAAAAGAGTACAGAGATCCCTCTATTCGTGAAAAGCAATTAGCTAAACAATCAGCAAAGGCAGATGATAAAGCTAAAAAGATTGCAGCAGAAGAAAAAGCAAAAGCTGATCTAGAGGCTAAAGAGGCAGCAGCAGAAGCCGCAGCAGCAGAAGAAGCCGCAGCAGCAGAAGCCGCAGCAGAAGCTCCAGTAGAAGAAGCAGCAGCAGAAGCTCCAGTAGAAGAAGCCGCAGAAGAAGCTCCAGCAGCAGAAGCTCCAGCAGCAGAAGCTCCAGCAGAAGAAGCCGCAGCAGAAGAAAAGCCAGCTGAAGAATCTGAAGTAAAATAATTTGGTGTCATCTGCACCTCACTCAAACGAAAAAAAGCTATTAGTCGGAAAGATTAATGGCTTTTTTGGTTTACAGGGCTGGGTAAAAGTTTTTTCATACACCAAGCCCAGAGTTAATATCCTAAACTACTCACCTTGGTCAATTGATGTTGATGGGGAGCTTCAAAAAATCGAAATAAAGAATGGACGAGAACAGTCAAAAACAATTGTCGCACATATAAGTGGAATTGATACCCGTGAAGATTCTCAAAAACTGATTGGTAAAGATATATATATCGACAAAGAACAGCTTCCAGAATTGAATGAGGATCAATACTATTGGCATGAGCTGATAGGGTTTACGGTTTTAAATCATAATAAAGAAAACCTTGGATTAGTTGATTATTTTGTTGAAACTGGCGCAAATAATGTCATAGTTGTAAAAGGTATAAAAGAACATTGGATCCCATACATTGAGCCGTACCTTGTTTCAGTCGATTCAAAAAAGAAAGAGATTTTTGTTGACTGGGATAAAGATTTTTAATTACTAGTAAAAAAATTCTGTGTTTGCCTTCGCTAGTGAGGTAGACTTATTGCTGAATTAAATACAAAATTTCAGAAACATATTTCATGAATTGGATAACAAGACTATTTCCGTTTTTGTTATGGATTAAAGATTTAAGTAACCCTAAGAACTTAAAAGCGGATATTTTGGCGGGCACAACAGTTGCATTCGTTATAATTCCTCAGTCAATGGCCTATGCACAGCTTGCAGGTTTGGGTCCGCAATATGGTCTTTATGCCTCATTCTTGCCAGTTTTAATTGGTGCATTGATGGGCTCATCAAGACAACTTTCTACTGGACCTGTTGCCGTTGTTTCCTTGTTAACTGCTGCAGCACTTGGTGAAATCGTGACTGATCCTTCGAGTTACGCAGTGTACGCAGCACTTCTAGCATTAATTGTTGGCGTATTTCAGTTTTCACTGGGAATTCTCAGGTTAGGTTTTGTAATTAACTTCCTCTCGCATCCTGTGGTTACAGGCTTTACGAATGCTGCAGCAATCATTATTGGTGCTTCTCAACTTCCAAAGGTTTTTGGTATTAGGGTCATTAGTTCAAATGATACTGACTGGGTAAGTGCCTGCCAACCATTGACGATCATTGAAAGAATTGAGTCAATAGATGTTAATGGATTGCACGCAATTTGTAATGCAGATCAGAGCTACCAGACGATAGCAAGACTTCTAGAAGCGGCAGTTTTTCATACCCATCTACCTACCTTGGCAATGGCTATTTCTGGCGTATTAGGTATTATACTTTTTCAGCGTTTTTTCCCAAGATTGCCAGCTATTTTGTTAGTAGCTGTTCTTTCAACAGTAGCGTCATTCTTGATGGACTTCCAGGCTATGGGCGGAGCAATCGTTAGCTCAATCAATATTGATGGACTGTTTAGCTTTAAGGTGCCAAGATTTGATTTCAACGCGGTTGGAACTTTGTTTATCTATGCAATTACAATTTCATTAATTGGATTTATGGAGGCGATTTCTGTTGCTAAATCAATGGCTGCAACCACGAAACAGCGATTAGACGTTAACCAGGAATTAATTGGTCAGGGTTTATCAAACGTGACCTCAAGTTTTTTTCAAGGTTACTCGGTTTCAGGATCTTTTTCGCGATCAGCAGTCAATTTGACAGCAGGAGCAGTGACTGGATTTTCATCTGTCGTGACTGCTGTTATCGTAGGTTTAACCATCGTTTGGCTAACCCCTTTGCTATACCATCTTCCTCAGGCCACTCTTGCTGCAATTATTTTAATGGCTGTTGTCAACCTGGTTCACTTCTCACCACTCAGGCACGCATGGAAAGTAGAGAAGCATGACGGTTTGGTTGGTTTGTTGACTTTTGTGATGACGCTAACTTTTGCGCCTCATCTTGAGAACGGAATCGCATTTGGAATCATTCTGTCATTAGGTTTGTTTCTTTACAGAACGATGGAGCCAAACTTTACCGAGTTATCAGTCGAACATGGGTCAATTATTGCGTCAAGATTCGCTGATGAATCTGTTGAAGCAAGTCAATCCGTTAAGGTTGCTAAGTGGAGCGGCTCACTTTACTTTGCAAATGCTGCTTATTTTGAAACAAAGTTACTTGAGTTAATTGCTAAAAATAATGACGAACTCCAGTATGTCATTGTTGATGTGGCATCGATTGTTCAAGTGGATGCAAGTGGTGAACAAGTATTATCAAACCTGGTAGAGAGTTGTTCAAGCTCTGGAGTTGAGATACTTTTTGCAAGAACAGAAAGATTAGAAGCAGAATTATTCCGATCAGGGTTTAAAAAACGTTATGGTGAAAATCGTTTTTTTGATTTAAGAGCGGATGCCCTTAAATATGTTTGGCAGGAGTTAGAAAACATTGAAAAAGAAAAAGATGAAGCGCAGGTAGAAGATATTGACGAGACCAGCGAATCAAATTAATTAAATCTCTTCATAGAATGCTTTGATAAAATAAAGGCCTTGTGGCTCTGCAGTTGGCCCCGCCTCTCTTCGATCTTTACTTGCCAATACAGATGTCATCCACTCAATATTCTTCTCACCCCTTCCAATTTTTAAAAGGGTTCCAACAATATTTCGAACCATATGATGAAGGAAGGCATTCGCCTTAATGCTGATGATCATCTCGTCTGTAGATGATTCAATTTGAATATATTCAATCGTTTTAATTGGTGATTTTGCCTGACACAGGCTTCCTCTAAAACAAGAAAAGTCATGCTCTCCAACCAGTAAATCTGCAGCTGTTTGCATCTTAGTTATATCTAGAGATCTTGGCTCCCACAAATAATAATCCCCTTTAAGTGATGATCTAACAGGATTATGATGGATCTTGTATTCATAGGATCTTGCAAAAGCACTAAACCTTGCATGAAAGTCATCACTCACCTCCTTAACCCATTTAAAGTTGACATCACTTGGAAGGTTAACATTCCCACCAAAAAGCCACGCGCGTTCTGTTCTAATTACTGACGTTTCAAAATGAATGACTTGTTCCATGGCATGAACTCCTGCGTCTGTTCTTCCACTACAAAATACACGCACAGGGTGGTTTGCTACTTTTGATAAAGATGCTTCAACAGAGCTCTGTACAGTTCGAAGGCCAGATTTTTGAACTTGCCAGCCATGAAAATTCTTACCAAAATATTCAACGCCTAATGCAATTTTCATAATCAACCACTAAATTTTTTTATTGTAAAATCAATCTTAATATTTTAACAAATTATTGTGACTCGCCTGTCGAGTCTAATTTGGATGCTAATTATATGACAGAAAATCAAAAACCGACTGGTATAAAAAAACTTTGGTCTGCTTCTATCTATTCAGCTCAGGGTTTAAAGGCATGTTATCAATCAGAATACGCGTTTAGGCTTGAAGTATGGTTAGCCGTTTTTTTGGTTCCAATTGGTTACTGGCTTGGTGAATCCTCAATCGAAAAAGTACTTCTTATTTTTCCTATATTTTTAGTTTTAATTGTTGAAATGTTAAACTCTGCTATTGAAGCAGTTGTTGATAGAGTTAGCCTTGAACACCATGAGCTGTCAGGTTTTGCTAAAGATGTAGCGTCAGCAGCAGTTCTAATCTCACTAATTATTTTCTTGTTCACATGGATCATTATTCTTCTTTAAGGAAGTTAATAGAAGATGATATTGATTGTCATTTTTTTGATTCAATAGAGAGCACAAGTTCTTACCTGACAAAGGTTCCCTATTCAAAAAGAACACAGCTTTGTGTAACTAGAGAACAAACTATGGGGAAAGGTCAACATGGAAGAGGCTGGGCATCCCAAAAAGATGGCAGTATTCTCTTCTCACTTCGCAAATGTTTTAATATTGATACAAATCTAAATGGACTCAGTTTAGTGATTGGAATGGCCATTATTAAATCCATAGAGGAGGAATGCCAACTTGAAGGTTTAAAAATTAAGTGGCCTAATGATGTTTATTATGGAATTAACAAGTTAGCAGGCATTTTGATGGAAAATAATATTCATAAAGAGGCACAGTATGTAGTTATTGGAGTTGGAGTTAATTATCAGTTGGATCAAAAAATTAATATTGATATCCCATGGACTGATTTGGCACAAATTTTAAAAAAATTACCTAGTTTTGACACATTAACTGCTGCATTCATTAAAAATATATTAGCCATGACCAAAGATTTTGAAAGCAAGGGGCTCTCTACTCTGCTATCAGAGTGGAACGATTATGATATGCTCAAAGGGGTCAAAATTAGATCAAAAGATTCAAAAGAAATTTTTGAAGGTGAAGTGGATGGAATTACTGAGCATGGGGCGCTTAGGATTTCAACAACAGAAGGCGTAAAAGAGGTTTATAGCTCTATCCATATTGAGTACATTTAGGGTAAGATAGTTTCTATCATATAGCCGCTTGATTGGAATGGTAAATCACCAGTTAGAAGTTAAAAATCTTTATAAAAAATATGCACGTCGTGAGGTTGTTAATGATGTTTCATTTTCTGTTAAAGGTGGTGAAATTGTTGGTTTGCTGGGTCCAAATGGTGCTGGTAAGACAACGTGCTTCTATATAACTTGTGGCCTTGTAAGGTCGAGCAGGGGTGAAGTAACTCTGGACAATAAGAGCATCGGCCATATGCCAATGCATAAGCGTGCAAAGCTGGGTCTTGGATACCTTCCTCAGGAGCCATCTATTTTCCGTAAGCTAAGCGTCGAAGACAATATTATGGCAGTCTTAGAAATGAACAAATCGGTTGCAGAAAAAGATAGGCCTGCAAGACTCGAAGAACTTTTATCCGAATTTAAGGTTGAGCATGTTCGCCATATAAAGGGCATTACCTTATCTGGTGGAGAGCGAAGAAGGGTTGAAATTGCTAGAGCTTTAGCGATGGATCCAAAATTCATTTTATTAGATGAACCATTTGCCGGCATTGATCCAATCTCAGTTGGTGATATTCAAGAAATAATTTATCAACTTAGAGATAAAGGAATTGGGATATTAATTACTGATCACAACTATAGGGAAATGCTTGATACGTGTAATCATTCTTATGTCTTAAGTGCAGGAAAAATCATAGCTCAGGGCGGCAAAGATGCAATTTTGGCTAATGAAGAAGTTAAAAAA
The DNA here is from genome assembly GCF_001281385.1 of Candidatus Pseudothioglobus singularis PS1. Classification (NCBI taxonomy): domain Bacteria; kingdom Pseudomonadati; phylum Pseudomonadota; class Gammaproteobacteria; family Pseudothioglobaceae (SeqCode); genus Pseudothioglobus (SeqCode); species Pseudothioglobus singularis (SeqCode). The sequence goes on along the minus strand of NZ_CP006911.1, from coordinate 1,487,323 downwards.
GTTTACTTAGGTGAGAGCGTTGGTGGTTAGTAATAATCTTATTACTTTGGGGATTGAATCCTCTTGTGATGAAACAGGAATCGGGATTTATACTAGTGAGGGCGGCCTAATTTCACATAAGTTATTTTCCCAAGTGAGTCTTCATGCAGAATATGGTGGTGTAGTTCCAGAACTAGCTTCTAGAGACCATATTCAAAGAGCCATACCCTTGATTAAAGAGGCTCTTAATGAGAGTGGAATTAAATTAAATGAACTAACTGGCATTGCATATACTGCTGGACCAGGCTTATCGGGAGCACTTTTAGTTGGTGGTTCAATTGCTCAGAGTTTAGCATGGGGTCTAAGTATCCCTGCATTAGGTGTTCATCATATGGAAGGACATCTTTTAGCACCACTTTTAGAGGTTGAAAGGCCTGAATTTCCTTTTGTAGCACTTTTAGTTTCTGGAGGCCATACATTGCTTGTCGATGTTCCTAGAATTGGTGAATATAAAATTCTAGGAGAGTCACTGGATGATGCAGTTGGTGAGGGGTTTGATAAAACTGCAAAAATACTTGGTTTGGGTTATCCAGGTGGTCCTGCTCTGGCAAATCTGGCTAAACAAGGTGACAAGAATCGATTCACTTTTCCAAGACCCATGACAGATAGACCCGGACTTGATTTTAGTTTTAGTGGTTTGAAGACATACGCAAGAAACACATTCATTGACTTCCCTGAAGAGAAAGCTAATATTGCTAAAGCATTTGAAGTTGCAGCCACTGAAACATTAACAATAAAATGCAATAGAGCGCTTAAACAAACTGGATATAAAACACTTGTGGTGGCTGGTGGAGTTAGCGCTAATTTGTCCCTGCGTGAATCTTTGAATGAGATGACAACAAAAAATAATGCAAGTGTTTTTTATCCTGCGCTAGATTTTTGTACGGATAACGGTGCGATGATTGCTTTAGCTGGCCACTATAGATTCCTCGCAGGCCAAAGTAATCAAAATTATGAAATAACCATTAAGCCTCGATGGAGTCTTGAAGAGCTTCTACCGGTGGATTAATTATTCGATTTTCGTTATGGAGCCTCTGTTTCCAGAGCATAGAGTATAATTTAACTCACAAATAAAACTTCTTAGCCAAATAAATATCCTTATGATTATTATTCCTGCGATCGACTTAAAAGATGGTCAATGTGTCCGCCTCCGTAAAGGGAACATGGAGGATACAACTGTTTTTTCAAATAACCCTACTGAAATGGCTTCCAAATGGGTTGCAGAGGGAGCAAGAAGACTTCATTTGGTTGACCTCAATGGCGCCTTTGAGGGTAAATCTATAAATGCAGACTGTGTCAATGAGATTACTAGGTCTTTCCCAAATCTTCCAGTACAAATTGGCGGAGGTATTCGTAATTTACAGACTGCAAATGCATATATTGAAGCAGGGATAAGCTATCTCATCATTGGAACTATGGCAGTAACCAATCCTGATTTTGTGGAAAAACTTTGTGATGAGTTTCCTAATAAAATTATTGTGGGCCTTGATGCCAATAATGGTCTTGTTGCTACAGATGGTTGGGCAAAACAAACAGATATAGATGTTGTAGAACTATCAAAAAAATATGAACAGTATGGAGTTAATTCTATTGTTTATACTGACATTGCAAGGGATGGGATGATGCAAGGTGTCAATGTTGAAGCTACTGCAAATCTTGCTAAAAAAACATCGATTCCAATCATTGCATCTGGCGGGATAACTAATCTGGATGATATAGCGGCACTTTTGAAAAATGCACATCATGGGATAATGGGTGCTATAACTGGAAGGGCTATATATGAGGGGCAGCTAGACTTCAATGATGCCCAAACAATGAGTGATATTTATGATAGTTGAGGTGGCTTATGCCATAGCTAACAAGCAAAGCCTTATTAGTATTGAGGTAGACAATGGTACAACACTTAAAGAGGCAGTTTTGGCATCAGGTATTCTTGATACTTATAAGGAAATTGATTTATATAAAGACAGAGTAGGTATTTTTTCAAAATTCGCAACCTTAGAGACAATACTGAGAGAGAAAGACAGAGTTGAGATTTATAGACCGCTCATTGCTGATCCAAAAAAAGTTCGTAAAGAGAGGGCAGCTGAGGGTAAGGCAATGCGAGTCAATAAAAAGGCCTAATTCAAGGTAAAATAGATCACCCATAACACATTTAATAATTTTATGAGCGACGACAAACCTCCGAGTAGATCATTTTTTAAGTTATTTGATAAGTTTTTTCCTAAAACTTTAAAACCAAGAGCACAACTAATGCAGGCCTTAGAGGAGGCTGAAGAGAATCTCGTAATTGACCCTTACAGTAGGTCAGTTATTGAGGGAGCATTGCAGGTTGAAAGTTTAAAAGTGCGTGATGTCATGGTTCCACGATCAAAGATGATCATGATTGATTCTGAGGCAACTACAAAAAATCTCCTCCAGGTTATGGTGGCATCGTCTCACTCAAGATTTCCAATTCATAACGAAGAGCAAGACTCAATTTTAGGTGTTGTTTTAGCTAAAGATTTGCTGTCACATTTTGCACAGAACCAAGAGGAAGAATTTAACTACAAAGAGTATCTTCGAGACGCTTTATCTGTCCCTGAAAGTAAGCCATTGGGAGCTTTACTGCGTGAGTTTCAACAAAATAAATCACATATGGCAATAGTACTTGATGAGTATGGTGAAATAGCTGGATTGGTAACTTTAGAGGATGTCATAGAGCAAATTGTTGGAGAAATTGAAGACGAACATGATAAAGAAGAAGACAACATTATAGATTATGGCGATGGTCGTTATTTGCTTCAAGCCAACACAACATTGACAGAATTTAATGAGTTTTTTAATTCGAGTATTGCTAGTGATGATTATGATACTGTTGCCGGATTAGTTATCTCTGGCTTTAGTTACTTGCCCGAACAAATGAGTGAAATCAGTCTTCATGGATTCCAATTCAAAGTTTTAAAAACAGACAACCGTAGGCTACACCTTCTTGAAGTTCAACATAAGCTGAGTGATCACAAAGTTAAAGAATGAAAAAAGCAATCATTGAGGCTTCATTTAATATCAGTCAGTTAGTATAATCCAGCATTATGAATTCACTAGAACAGACAACGCAATTAGTCATCGACCTCATTAAGCAAAATAAAGCGAGCGATTTCGAGTTTTCTATTGGTAGGAGCTCAGGAGTTTCAACCGCAGTAAGATTGTCAAATGTAGAAACACTTCAATATCACTTGGATACAAGTTTTGATGTCAGTGTCTATTTTGGAAAGAATAAAGGTCAAGCGACCAGTGTTGATCTTAGCAAAGAAAGCTTAAAAAAAGCTATTGATTCAGCTTGTATGATTGCTAAATACACTCAAGAGGATCCATTTAATGGTTTGGCGCCAAAAGATAAAATGGCTTGGGATGCACCTGATTTGGATCTTTATCATCCATGGAAATTGGAAGCTAAGCAGAGTATAGAAATTGCCACAGAATGTGAACAAATCGCACTTGAGCAGAATGAAATTGATAACTCTGATGGCGCTGAATTATCAAGTTATGAGGGTGAAACTTATTACGCAAATTCAAATGGATTAGTTACAAGTATAAAAAATACCAGACACTCTCTTCACTGCTCTTTGATTGCTAAAAGAGATGCAGAAATGCAGACTGCTTATGAGTATTCAATTGCAATAGATTCAAATGATTTAATAAGCCCTTCTAAAATAGGTCAAAAGGCAGCAAGCCTAGCACAACAAAAACTTGGCTCAAGAAATTTAAAATCTCAGAAGTGTCCTGTTATTTTTGTACCAAGACAGTCCTCAGGTTTATTCTCTCAATTGCTTGGTGCTCTAAGTGGTTCAAGACAATTCAAGAAAACCTCTTTTCTTCTTGACTCATTAGGTAAGGTTGTTTTGAATGAATCGATCAGTATATTTGAGGATCCATTAAAAGCTAAAACACTTGGAGCAAGAGCATTTGACCTAGACGGTGTATTAAAATCTAAGCAGTTTTTTGTAGAAAATGGCATAGTTTCAACTTACATGATGGGCCAATATTCTGCTAATCAACTTGGTTTAAAAACTACCGCAAATGCCGGAGGAGTGAGTAATTGTAGAGTTAATTCTAATTATGATGGGGGGCTTGCTGAGCTAACCAAAGAAATCAAAAAAGGCCTCATTGTTACAGACTTGATGGGGCATGGTGTCAATGCAACAACAGGTGATTATTCTCGAGGGGCAAGCGGCTTTTGGGTAGAAAATGGAGAGATTCAATACCCAGTCTCTGGCATCACAATAGCTGGAAACTTAAAGGATATGCTTAAAAACATTACCTATGTTGGTAATGATTTTGATCTCAGAAGCAATCTAAAAGTAGGTACCACCTTGATAAGTGAAATGACAATTGCTGGGGAAGGGTAATTGAAAGAGTTTGATGTCATCATAGTTGGTGGCGGCATGATTGGACTCTCATTAGTGGTTGAACTATCAAAAAAAATGGAATTAAGTATTGCAATTATTGACCCAAATAATTCTAATCCAACAATAACTGACTCATTTCATACCCGGGTTAGCGCTATTACACCATCTACCCAAGATTTTTTATGTTCAATCAATGTCTGGGATAAGATAAAAAGAAAAAAAGGGTTTAGTGCCACCAAAGTTTGGGATCAAAACTCACATGGCCATCTTAATTTCTATGCAAAAGATGAAGGCATTGAATACTTAGGTCACATTGTAGAGAATGATCTCATTCAAGCTGCCCTTTTTAATGCAGTTGATCAATCTAAAGTCACCATGATTAATGCAAAGCTAACTGAACTCACAAAAACAGACTCAGGTTATACGTTAGATCTAGATAATGGTGAAAATTACTCATGTAACCTTTTAATTGGGGCAGATGGACCTCACTCAAAAGTAAGAGGTTTGGCAGAGATTCAAGTCACCGAGCATGATTATCAACAAAAAGCAATTATTGCAAATATTGTAAGTGAAAAGCCTTTGATGGATACCACATGGCAAAGATTTTTAACAGATAGTATTCTTGCCATATTGCCTCTATCAGAAAATCAGGCTTCGATTGTTTGGTCCTGTAAAGAGACACTTGCTAATGAGCTTGAAACAACAACAATAAGTATATTCAATAAAATGTTATCTGAGGCATCAGAGTATCAATTTGGATCTTTGGAGCTTCAAAGTAGTAAGAAAAGTTTTCCTTTGGTCTCAAGAAGTGCAAAAGAGTACGTTCTTGAAAATTTAGCATTGATTGGTGATGCTGCTCACAATATTCATCCACTGGCTGGCCAAGGTGCAAATCTGGGCTTTTCTGATGTCATCGAGCTAAGTAAACAGTTATCCGAAAATATTGACAAACCAATGGGAGATTTTATTGTTCTTCGAAAGTATGCAAGAGCAAGAAGGCTAGACAATGAAATGATGTCAAAGACCATGACAGGACTGGACTGGATTTACAAAGAGAATAACGAATCAATAAGATGGCTTAGGGGTTATGGAATGAATTTAATTGATGAAACTCCCATTCTAAAATCTTTTTTTCAAAGACAAGCCTTAGGAAAAGTGAATAAAAATAGTTAACGTATAAATCGCGTTGGAGTGACTATTCCATTGACTGGAACATCCCAGGGCTGAGAATAAAGACGACTCACCTCTTGAGCATCAAATGCTAATCCAAATAATTTTGGTACTCGAAAATTCTTTAATTTTGTATGAAAGCTCAGAGTTTTATCATAGAACCCTCCCCCCATTCCAAGTCGATTTTTATTTGCATCAAATCCGACGAGAGGCATCAGAATAAGATCCATCTTATGAGCGCCAACAAGAGGACTAAAGATTGGTTCATCTATACCAAATCTATTCTTTCTAAATAGTTTGCCCATCTTTGCAAACTTTAGTTTTTCCCCAACAAGAATCGGCAAATATACATAATAACCCTGATGTGTTAAAAAATTTATGGTGTCAATAGTTTCGATTTCACCATCATTAGGTGTGAAAATTGCAATATGTTTCGCATTTCTGAAGATGGCATGTTTTTGACATTGATACAGGAGTTTTTTACCTTGCTTTTTTCGAGTTGGCGTATCGATTGACTTTCTAATGATTCTTAGTTTTTTTCGAAGTTCTTTCATTCGGCAATTTATTTAAATATGTACTAATTTTAGCAGTACAAAAAATGCAAAGAATGGTTATTTATAATTAGATTAGAGGGTCCATTGTGCCGTGTTGACATGGTCCTGAACCATTCTGGTTCAAGGCGGAAGTTCGATGTTTACCGTAGGTTTCCCACTTCAAGGTGGGCATACACAAAAGTAACCAATCTCATCTCCTTTTCTATACTTAATCGGCTCAGGGAAATAAATCAAGCACGAACACAACAGATAGATAAATTATCACCTTTAGAGGATTGAATTGCAATGATATTTCTTCTTTTATTTGCTTAAATTTTTAGGAACAGATAATTTGATAATTTCATTTACTATTATATTAAAAATCTATTCCTATAAAATGCCAGCTCCATTTCTTATAAAAAAACCCTCAAGTGACTGTATTAGCTGCAATTTTATTATTAATTATTATCATGGACCCTATTGGAAACGTGCCTGTATTTCTTAGTATCCTTAAAAATATACCAATTGAGAGACGAAGAATCATCATTGTTCGTGAATTATTAATTGCCCTAGTCATTTTGTTATTTTTTATGTTTGTTGGAAGATATATTCTTCAGTTGTTAGATATAGATCAGTCTTCGCTTGGTATTACTGGTGGAATAATATTATTTATTATTGCCATTAGAATGATTTTCCCTGGAACAAAACCTATCTTTAGTCACAATGAGAATACTGAGCCTCTAATTGTGCCGCTTGCTGTCCCAATGCTAGCTGGTCCATCAGCGATAGCAGCAGTAATACTGTTTATGGCAAAAGAGCCAAATAGATGGGTTGAGTGGACTTTTGTTGTATTTGTTGCTTGTTTAATAACTGGGATTATATTAATCTCATCAGAGGCATTGGGAAGAAAACTAGGTAACAGGGCATTAATTGCTATTGAAAGGTTAATGGGAATCTTGCTGATAATGGTTTCTGTTGACTTTATTCTTGACGGATTAAAACAAACATTCAATATTTAGATTTTTTTCATAAATTTTTAACTTGTCTGCTTCTATTCAAATTTGCTATGTAAGCTTGCAAAGGCTATAATGGCGCCTTTTTTACAACTTAATGGCGAAGAATTTGGCACCTATAGTAATGAAATTTGGAGGCACAAGTCTTAGAGATGAGGATTGTCGCTCTTATGCTTTAAAGCAATCCAAGAACTACCACGAGTCTGGAGAGAGAATTGTGGTTGTTGTTTCTGCTATGGGACGAAAAGGTGAGCCATATGCTACGGATACCCTTGTTGCCCTTCTTAGGGATGTTGGTCACAATATTAATCCAAGGGAGTTGGACCTAGTGATGAGCGTTGGAGAAACGTTAAGTTCTGCTTATTTTTCTCACCTTTTGAGTCACAATGGAATGCCTGCCGAGTCATTTAATGGAAGGCAATCTGGAATTCTTACAGATGACAATGCAGGCAATGCTGAAATTTTAGATATTAATCCTGCTCGAATTGTTGAAGCTCTTGATAATGGGTTCATCGCTGTAGTGGCAGGTTTTCAAGGTGTCAATGATAAGGGTGATATTCGCACTCTTGGAAGAGGGGGGAGTGACACTTCAGCTGTAGCACTCGCATCTGCATTGGGAGCTGAAAAAGTTGAAATTTTTTCTGATGTGGATGGTATAGCTAATTGCGATCCAAGACAGGTTGAGGGTTCTAGCTACTTAGAATCTGTTAGTGTTAATCAGATGCTTGCAATGGCTGATGAGGGGTCTAGAGTGATTCATCCAAGAGCAATCAAAGCGTCATTAAAAACTCAAACACCACTTATTGCTAAAAACACCTTTAATGATTCAGAAGGTACTTTGATACACCATGACATATCTAAAAAGAAAGAGGTTGTTGCTATTGCCCATCGTGAAAGTATGGTTCTGATAGAGTTCGCATTGGAGCATAAGGCCGCAAGTCATGTTAATGGTGTTGTCAATATTGACTCAAAGAGACTGCTACTAAATGACGATGTGTATTTGAGTGATAAGTTGGCCCAGCTAGAGGAGAAGCTCGGCTTCTATAAGTTAAGTAGACACTGGGCAACGATCTCTGTGGTATTTAATAATAAAGTTTCAAAAAAACCCGCCGAACTTGACTATGCTGAATTGCTGGATTCCCCAGATACCATTATCAGATACCTCCTAAAAGAGGTTAAAGTTAGAGAAACCTTGAAATTTTTACATGGCAGATATACAAGCTAATTTAAGGCTTATAACCTGCGTTATTTACATAACTTAAAAGCACTTCATCTGTAAACGCTGCCTCAAGTTCAGCCGCCTTTGTCTCGACTGGCTCTTTTAAATCTCCGTCTGCAATTTCAGTGACCTCATTGTGCCAATCTGTAAGGTATGCATCTGCATCTGTAGAGTCACCTAACGTTGCAGCAGAGTCAACAGCCTCCATAAAGCGATTATCTAGCTGAAGTTTTTCAACCTCCCTCCTGCTTTTTTTTATCATCACCTGTGTAGGTATATCACGCCATTTAATAACAGTTAGCTTCATTTTATTCTCCAAAAAAACAACATATAATTATCCCAATAAATTTCAAAAAATTCTACCATTAACTTATTGATGTAATTGCTATAATTTAGGTATATAATTCACGTTTTTCGAAGTTAGAATTTGTATTGAGGAAGGTATGAAAAATAAAGCACAAGTAGTTGTAATTGGTGGTGGTGTTGTGGGCGCTGGGACACTTTATCATTTGGCTAAAAAAGGTTGGACTGATGTTGTATTATTAGAACGTAAAGACTTAACTTCTGGTTCAACTTGGCATGCTGCTGGATTATTGCCTCTATTTAATATGAGCTACTCAGTGGGGAAGCTGCATCAGTATTCAGTTGATTTTTATCATGATCTTGAAAAAGAAACGGGTATGAATGTTGGCTTTAGTGTCGTATCAAACATCCGCTTAGCAAATTGCCAGGATCGAATGGATGAATATAAATACTATTCTGGTGTTGGAAGCACCGTAGGTGTTGATGTTAAATTTTTAACTCCAGACGAAGTTAAAGAGGTTTGGCCTTTATGCAATACTGAAGGCCTGCTTGGCGCAATTCAGCATCCAGATGATGGCTATATTCAGCCAGCAGACTTAACTCAAGCATTGTGCAAAGGTGCTAGAAATCGTGGCGCTGAAATCTATGAAAACACGATCGTAACTGATTTAGAACAGCAAAAAGATCATACATGGGTAGTCAAGACTGATCAAGGTGATATTGCTTGTGAACATATTGTCTCATGTACCGGAAGCTTCGCAAGAAAAACAGGTGAAATGGTGGGTCTCGATGTACCTGTAATACCTGTTGAGCATCAGTTCCTCGTAACAGAGCCACATCCTGACATTTTAGAAAGAAAGAAAAAAGGCCTACCTGAAATGGCTGTACTTCGTGAATCTGATGCGGCTTATTACCTTCGTGAAGAGGCTGGGGGAATGATCTTAGGTATCTATGAAAAAGGAGCGCCTGCATGTTATGTTGATGGCCCAAGTGACGACTCAAAGTATGAGTTGTTTAATGGTGAACTTGACCGCTTAATGCCACATATTGATGCTTGTATAAATCGTGTTCCAGCTTTTGGCGAGGTTGGAATTAAAGAAATTTATAATGGCGCTATTGCGTATACGCCAGATGGCAACCCAATTGTTGGTCCTGCTCCAGGACTTAAAAATTTCTGGTTGAATGAGGGACATAGTTTTGGAATAACTGCTGCTGGTGGTGCTGGTTGGCAGCTTGCAGAGTGGATAGTTGATGGTGAGCCAACCGTTGATATGATGGGTGTGGATCCGCGTCGATTTGGGCCCTATGCCACTCGTGGATATTTGAAAGAAAAGAATGAAGAGGCATACTCAAATGTTTTCACTACGCACTATCCTGATGAGGAGAGGAGTGCGGCAAGACCTCTCAAAACTGCACCATGCTATGATCGAATGAAAGACTTGGGTGCGGTTTTTGGATCTGTTTATGGTTGGGAGCGTCCAAACTGGTTTATGCCAAGTTTAGATTATTCACTCACTGCTGAAGATTTAAATCAGGCAGATCCTTCCAAGGTTATTCTTAACAAAAACCACTCTAAAGCACTAGATGATGGTCGCATTGTTGAAAAGAATTCATTTCGCCGCTCCAACTACTTTGAACATGTTGGAAATGAGTGTAAGCATGTCAATGAGAACGTAGGTCTTCTTGATATGTCAGCCTTTGCGAAGTGTATTGTTAAGGGGCCTGGTGCAGAGGAATGGTTGGAATATATCTTTGCTAATAAGATGCCTCAAACTATTGGCAGGATTAGTCTGGTTCATATGCTATCTTTGAATGGCGGAGTCAGATCAGAATTTACAGTTTATAAAACTGGACCTCAAAGCTATTATTTAGTTTCCGCTGGTGCGTTTGAAACACATGACCATGACTATTTATTCAAACTTGCTCCTAAAGATGGAACTGTCAGCATTCAAAGAGTTACTACACAAACAGGTGTTCTTGTATTGGCTGGACCAAGGTCTCGAGATGTTCTTCAAAAGCTTACGGATACAGATCTATCAAATGAAAACTTCAAGTGGCTAACTGGGAGAAAAATCAATGTTGGATATGCATCTGCTGAAGCACTTCGTGTTAACTTTGTTGGCGAATTAGGTTGGGAGCTGCATCACCCAATTGAGATGCAAAATTATATCTTCGATCAAGTAATGGAAGCTGGTGCTGAATTTGATATCAAACCTTTTGGTATTCGTGCAATGGATAGTATGCGTCTTGAAAAATCGTATCGTCTTATTCCTAGAGAAATGTCAATTGAATATTCTGCCTATGAATCTGGATTAGATCGTTTTGTTAGGCTTGATAAAGAAAATGATTTTATTGGTAAAAAAGCCTTGAAAGATTGGCAAGATAGAGGTGCTTCAAACGGTTTTGTAACTATGGAAGTGCAGGGTGTTGTTGATGCAGATGCTCGAGGCTCTGAGGCTATTTATAAGAATGGTGAAGTTGTGGGAAGAGCAACCTCAGGAGGTTTTGGTTGGCGCTGTGGTAAGTCGCTAGCGTTAGGCCTTGTCAAGAAAGATCTAACTTCAATTGGAACTGAACTTGAAATTGAAATACTGGGTGAGAAATATAAGTCAGTTGTTATAGAAGAGTCACCATTTGATCCTGCTAACGAAAGTTTGAGGTCCTAACTATGTCTCTCATTAAAACAAAATCTGAACTTCATGAACAAATGGTGACTTGGCGTCACTATATTCATAAACACCCAGAACTTAGTTTTAAAGAGGAGATGACTAGTGACTTTATAGCTTCTGTTTTAGAATCTAATAATATTGAAATGCATCGCGGTCTTGCAGTCACAGGAATAGTTGCTACTGTTCATGGAACAAAAAATGGCAAGGCTATTGGACTGCGTGCTGATATGGACGCTCTTCCAATTCAAGAGAGGAATGAGTTTAGTCATAAATCTATTCATGACGGAAAGATGCACGCTTGTGGGCATGATGGCCATTCGACAATGCTTCTCGGGGCTGCTGTTTATTTAAAAGAGAATAATGATTTTTCTGGTACTGTTCATTTTATTTTTCAGCCTGCAGAGGAGGGTGGAGGTGGTGGCCGTGTTATGGTTGAAGAAGGTATATTTGAAAAATTTCCTTGTGAGGCAGTTTATGGGATGCATAATTGGCCAGGTATGGCGGAAGGTCAGTTTGCCGTTCATGATACTGCAGTAATGGCTGCAAATGAAACACTCAAAATTACAATTAAAGGCAAGGGTGGTCATGCCGCTATGCCAGACCAATGTGTTGATCCAATTGTTATAGGAGCTCAAATCATTACAGCGATTCAAAGTGTTGTTTCAAGAAATGTTGCACCACTAGATTCTGCAGTGGTGAGTGTTACTATGGTTGATGCAGGATTTGTATCTAACGTCATTCCGAATGAAATGAATTTAACAGGCTCACTGAGATACTTTAAGTCTGAGGTTGGGGATGATGTGAAGAAAAAAATTAAGACTATTGCTGAAGGAATTAGTCAGTCTATGGGTGCAACAGCATCATTCAGCTCAGTTCCAAATTACCCTGCAACTGTAAATACTCCAAAGCATGCTAAGCTCTGTGCTAGTGCTGCTGAAGTGGTTGTAGGTAGTACAAATGTTTTAAGGAATGAGAAGCCTAGTATGGGCTCTGAAGATTTCTCATTCTTGCTTAATGCATCTGAAGGTGCATATATTTGGATTGGTAACGGACTTGTTCCAGAAGATGGACCTGAAGGTGGCTGTATGCTTCATAATACTCAATATGATTTCAATGACGAAATTCTTCCACTCGGAAGCAGCTACTGGGTAGAGTTAGTTAAAGGAATCCTAAAGTAATTTTTAAAGGTTTAGCTTATGTTTTCTAAGGCAATTGTTAGAACTCCTGGAAAAAGTTTAATTGATGGCCTCACTGATTCCAAACACCTAGGCTCTCCAGATTATCAAAAGGCTATCACTCAGCATAAGGCCTATATCATGGCTCTTCAGTCATGTGGCCTTGAGGTTCATGTATTGGAATCTTGTGAGGATTATCCTGACTCGACTTTTGTAGAGGATGTAGCTCTTATAACCCCAAAATGTGCTATTTTTACCCGTCCAGGCGCCGAGTCTAGAAGAGGCGAGGTTGAACAAATTGAAACCGTTTTAAGGGATCAATTTGATAATGTTGAGCGTGTTGAGGCTCCTGGAACTATAGAGGCGGGTGATATCATGATGGTTGATAATCATTATTATATTGGATTATCAGATCGAACAAATATTCAAGGCGCTGAGCAAATTATTGGGATTCTTAATAAATATGGCTATACAGGATCTACTGTAAATCTCAAAGAAGTGCTCCATCTTAAGACTGGTCTTTCGTATCTCGAAAACAACCTATTGGTTATATGCGGTGAATTCAAAAATGACCCTATTTTTTCAAGGTTTGATCACATTGATATACCTGAAGAGGAGAGTTATGCTGCAAATTGTATTTGGGTAAACGATAATGTTCTTATTCCAACTGGATACCCACTTGCGAAAGGGAAAATAATTAGCACTGGGTATAACGTTATAGAGGTTGACGTTTCTGAATACAAGAAACTTGACGGTGGTTTGAGCTGCCTATCACTCAGATATTAAAAAGTTTCTACACTAAAGCTAACTTTCTAGTGTTTAAAATGTCGCATTCCTGTAAATACCATAGCAATCCCATGCTCATTAGCTGCTGAGATTACTTCCTCATCGCGCATTGATCCTCCTGGATGAATAATTGCATTTATACCGACTTGAGCAGCTGCATCTATACCATCACGGAATGGGAAGAATGCATCTGACGCCATGACAGAACCTTTTACCTCTAAGTTTTCATCGGATGCTTTAATGCTGGCAATCTTCGCTGAATAAACTCTAGACATCTGACCTGCCCCAACACCTATGGTCATTTGATCTTTTGCATAGACGATTGCATTTGACTTAACGTACTTTGAAACTTTCCATGCAAATAATAAATCCTTCATCTGAGATTCAGTCGGACTTAAAGAGGTTACGCAATTCATATCAGATGGATTTAATAAGGTTAGGTCTTTATCTTGAATGAGCAAGCCACCAGATATTTTTTTATAGTCAAAAGCTGGTTGTGTTTTTTCTAGTTCACCACACTCAAGAACTCTAATATTTTCCTTTTTTAATAAAATAGATCTTGCACTATCAGCAATCTTTGGGGCAATGATGACCTCTACAAACTGTTGGTTGATAATGCACCCAGCAGTTTCTTTATCTAACTCACGGTTAAAAGCAATAATCCCTCCAAATGCAGAGGTAGGGTCTGTAAGGTAGGCGCTTTGATAAGCTTGGAAGATATTTTCTCTCGTTGCAACACCACAAGGATTTGCGTGTTTAATAATGACGCAGCTAGGTTCTTCAAAATCCCTGACACACTCTAAAGCAGCATCCGCATCGGCTAGATTATTAAATGAAAGAGGCTTACCTTGGATTTGTTGACTAGATGATACCGATGCTTCATTGAGATTTGATTCTATATAAAAGGCAGCATTTTGATGAGGATTTTCACCATAGCGCATCGCTTGTGATTTGATCAATTGAAGATTTAATGTATTTGAAAAGCCATCATTCATTCTGCCAAGATAATTTGCAATAGCGCCATCATATTGTGCTGTATGTTCAAAGGTTTTGAGAGCTAATGACTTTCTCATTTCATGAGTTGTATCACCCCTATTAGTTATTTCATCGAGTACCAATTTATAATCAGAACTATCAACAATCACAGTGACTGAAATATGATTTTTAGCGCTTGATCGAAGCATAGCAGGGCCACCAATATCAATGTTCTCAATAGCATCTTCCTCAGTGCAGTTTGGATTTTGGATGGTTTTTTGAAATGGGTATAAATTAACAACCACCAGATCGATTGGTTTAATTTGATTCTGTGACATCACCTCTTCATCTTTTCCTCTTCTAGCTAAAATTCCACCATGAATCTTTGGGTTAAGAGTTTTGACGCGACCAGCCATCATTTCAGGATAGCCAGTATAGTCAGATACTTCAGTTACAGGAATGTTGTTATCCCTAAGGAGTTTTGCTGTTCCGCCTGTAGATAAAATTTCTATATTTAATAACGAGAGGCCTTTTGCAAATTCAGCTATTCCAGTTTTATCTGAAACGCTTATTAAGGCTCTTTTTATAGGCATTTTAGGATTAAGAGATGTAGATATTTTTAAGAATCAAATTATAAACTCTTAGAGGTTATAAAGGCTTGCTTTTTTCTTTAAGGTAGCACGGTTTATACCAAGTATTCTGGCTGCCTCACTTTGATTTTGATTGACTTTATCAAGAACATACTTAATAGTTGCTGACTCAGCTTGTTGCGTAACCATCTTAAAAACACCGTTAGATGATTCACCGTTCAAGTCTGAGAAATACTTCTCAAGATTTTCTTTAATGCAATCCTGTAAACCCCTTTGTTTCATATTGAATACAAAAATTCATGAAATTTCGAATATTGTTCAGAGTGATCTGACACTCTGTTAATGCTTGGCCAAAAGGCTAGGCCTTTTTCTTGGTCAAGGTGCATAGAATACCAAAAAATATGCTTTCTGGATAGTTGTGTTCCCATTTTATGACCATAAAAATCATGAATTTGTGAAATATGACCCAAAATCAATGGAATTTTTTTCTCTAATGTTGGCTCTTCTCCTGTTTTGCCAGATGTCAGAAATTGATTAACTTGACTAATCAACCAGGGGTTTCCTTGCGTTGCTCTTCCAAGCATCACTGCATCTGCACCAGTGAAGTCTAATATATCTTTAGCTCTTTTTGGCGAATCAATATCTCCATTTGCTACAACTGGAATTGATACTTGGCTTGCAATTTTTTTGACTGTATCAAATTCAGCATCACCATTGTATTTCTGTGATCTCGTTCTGCCATGTATTGCAAGCATCTTTATGCCATTATCTTCTGCAATTTTTGCAATTGTTGGTGCATTTTTATTTTCCTCATCCCAGCCTGTTCTCATTTTGAGAGTGACAGGAACTTCAACAGCATTTACTACAGCTTTTAAAATATCTTCTACCAATTCTTCATTTTGCATGAGAGCGGATCCAGCTGCTTTATTGCATACTTTTTTTGCTGGACATCCCATATTGATATCAATAATATCTGCCCCAAATTCTAGTGCTTTAATTGCAGAATTTGCTAGTTCTTGTGCCTCTGATCCAGCAATTTGAATGCTGATAGGCAGTTGTTCCGAGCTAAAATCCAAGCGGTGTTTTGATTTATTTGAATTTAATAGATGATTTTGAATTACCACCATTTCAGATGTTGTAAGGCCAGCACCTTGATCCCTGCATATCATTCTAAAGGGTTTGTCACTTGTGCCTGCCATGGGAGCAAGCAGTACTTTCGAAGTTAGTTTATGTGAACCAATATTCATAAAGATATTAACTTAAAGCTTTTTTGTTTGCTTTTCCGCTTTCTTTTTAAGTCTCTTCTGCTTTAGTTTTGATAAATGATCCACAAACAATATTCCATTTAAATGATCCATTTCATGCTGAATACAAACAGCAAGCATCTCACTTGCTTCAATCTCAAATGATTGGCCTAGTTCATTCAGGGCACTGACTTTAATTTCATTAGCTCTTTTAACACTCTCATAATAATTTGGTACTGAAAGGCAACCCTCTTCCCATTCAATTTCACCATTTTTTTCAATAATCTCAGGGTTAATAAGGCAGATTGGCTCATTACACTCTTCTGATACATCCACAACTATAAGGCGCTGATGAAAGTTAACTTGAGTTGCTGCAAGACCAATTCCTGGCGCATCATACATAGTTTCAAACATATCTTTAACTTGCTTTTTTATCTCACTGTTAACATTCTCAACTGCCTTTGCAACAGTTCTTAAGCGCTTATCAGGGTATTTGAGAATTTCTAATATCATGACTTAGTCATTACTGTGTTTTGAATTTTGCTCATTTTATTTGGATAATCTTGGTTATAGTGCAATCCTCTACTCTCTTTTCTAGACAGTGCAGATTCTACAATAATTTTAGAAGTTTGAGCTAAGTTTCTTAGTTCAATTAAATCCTCAGTTACAGTATAAATACGATAATACTCATCAACTTCTTTATTAATTTGTTGAATTTTTAGATACGCGGAGTTCAGTCGATTATTACTTCTAACGATGCCAACAAAGTTCCACATGATGAGTCTTATTTCGTGCCATAAATGAGCAATAACTACTTTTTCTTTAGAGGGCGCCACTCTTGAGTCGTCCCATTTTTCAATTTTAGTTTGTGAATTTTCAAATTCACTACTGTTAATATGATTGGCACAGGATTTAGCAAACACTACGCACTCAAGCAAGGAGTTACTTGCCATTCTATTTGCACCATGCACTCCAGTATGTGCGACTTCACCAACGGCATAAAGATTGTTTATGCTGCTTTGTGCATCTATGTTTGTATTAACGCCACCACAAGTGTAATGTGCAGCAGGAACAACGGGGAGAGCTTCTTTAGATATATCAATACCAAGTTCTTTGCAGCGCTGAGTGATTGTTGGAAATCTAGATTTAATCCACTCTTTATCTTTAAATGAGAAGTCTAGATAGACACAATCATAGCCATTAACCTTCATCTCATTATCGATTGCTCTTGCAACGATATCACGAGGTGCTAGCTCAAGTCGATCGTCGTATTTATGCATAAACTCCTGACCATCAGGCAAAAGAAGTTTTGCACCCTCACCTCTAAGAGTCTCTGATATTAAAAAAGATTTGGCATGCGGATGAAAAAGACATGTAGGATGAAATTGGGTAAATTCCATGTTGGAAATCTCGCATCCTGCTCTGTAAGCCATCGCAATACCATCTCCAGTTGAAGTATCTGGGTTTGAAGTGTACAAATAAGATTTTGAAGCGCCACCAGTTGCAAGAATAGTTTTGTTTGAACTAAAGGTCACTACCTCCTTCGAGTTTTTATCAAACACATATGCGCCATAACAATTTTTATCTTTAACAACAAGATCGACAGCAACATATTCTTCAAAAAGCTCTATGTTATTTTTTTGCCTTACCTTAGCAAGAAGGTTGACTTGGATTGACTGACCCGTTTTATCGGCAACATGGGCCACTCTTTTTGAGCTGTGACCACCCTCAGTTGTGAGATCATAGCTATTATTGATGTGAGAAAATTGAACACCAGTGCTTTCAAGATCTTTAATAGCCTGGGGGGCTTGCTCTACCATATACCTGATACTCTTTTCGTTCCCGAGGTTAAAGCCGGTGTTAACAGTGTCTTCAATATGTGAATCAAAATTATCTTCTGGATCTAGTACAGCTGAAATTCCACCTTGGGCATAATACGAAGAGCCTTCCAATATTTTATCTTTAGCAATCACCGCTATTGAGGTGCTACTTGAGAGCTGAACAGCACTCATTAATCCAGCAGCTCCAGAGCCTATTATAAGAACATCGAATTGATATTTTTTAGCCATAGTTTATTGTCACAAAAAGACACAAAATTAAAAAATATTAAAATATTTTTTATATATAATTTCCCGCAAGTTAAACACTACTATATTTAACTTATTTCTCCTTTTAATAGTAGACTAACCCCACACTCTTATTCGAGGTGGGGTTTTTTATTTTAAGGATTTTTTTAATTCATTTCTGGTTTAAAAAATATTAGCAATTTGGGTAATAAAGTAAGATTAACAAATACTGCACTGAGCATTGCAATTGCCATAAATATTCCAAAATATATGCTTGGGATAAAGTTTGATAATATTAAAACCAGAAATCCTATAGCAACCGTTGCTGCCGTATAAAACATAGAAACACCAATAGAGTTATGTGCTCTATACATCGAAGCTTCAAAATCAGAATCAACCAAAAGTTCTGATTTAAATCTACTAATATAGTGTATTGCATTGTCAATACCGATCCCAATAGCAATGGCTGCGATTGTGATTGTCATTATATCCAGGGGTATTCTTGCTAAGCCCATTAATCCAAGAATTATTAAAGACGGTATTATGTTTGGAATTACTGCTATTAGAGCAATAGAAATTGACCTAAATACAATTAAGAAAAGCATAAAAATGATTATAAAAACGGTAAAGATAGTTTTAACTTGTGAAGAAAATAAACTTTGAAGAAGATTGTTATAGAGTGAAAACGTTCCAGTGAAATAAAACTCATCCTCACTGAAGTAAAAGCGTTCAACTAATTCTTTTTTGACATCAATGATTAATTGATTCCTATCTAAGTCTGTGGTTGTTTCCTTGATTCTAGCAACGATCCTGATTTGATCAGTTTCGTCTGAAATATGAGGCTTTAAAACTTGTGATTTTGCAAACTCAGGCATATTGTTTTTGCCAAGCATAAGTAAAAACCCATTAGGCGTTTTTCCATCATTTGATTCTTTGAGGACTTGTATAAAGGTGTCAATGGATAAAACTTTTCCGATACTGGGGATGCTGTCAAGATATTGATGAACATCATGGAAGTCCTCTCTTAAGCTTGAATCTGCCCAGTAAGCACTTGCCAAATCATTAAAAACAATTTCAAGTGGAATCGTACCTCCCAACTCTTTGTCAATGAAATTTAGCCCCTGATAGATTTCAGTATCTTTTTTAAAGTAATTGATGAAGCTATTTTCTACAGAGATTTTACTTAAGCCAAAAATTGCAATAGCACTGACTAGTGCGATTCCTAAAATTATATTTTTGCCACCTTTGTCTGTAGCAATGGCTAACTTTTGAAGTACATAAAATTTTTCAGTTTTGTGGGATGTTTGAGAAGTTGGAAAGAGGGTCATGACTAATGCAAAGCTGACAAATGATAATATAAAAGCAACCGTTACGCCAATACTCATCATTAAGCCAAAATCTATAACAGGCTGAACATGGCTTGTGGTGAGTGAAGCAAATGCAGCTATCGTTGTGACCACAGTATAGAGGCATGGCCTTAACATTTCATTTAGAGTTCTTCGAGTGATTTCATCATTACTCATTCCTGTCTGTTGATTTAAGATTTCTCTATACCGAACAACTAAATGAATGATAACTGAAAGAGTCATGACCAAAAGAAGTGAAAAGAAATTAGCAGAAATCACTGTCACCTTCCAGCCTATAGAGCTAATCAATCCAGTCATAAATAAAGCACCAATGATACTTATCGCAATTGGCATTAATACCCATCTCACTTTATGAAAAAAGAGTGAAAGCATTAATGACATAGCTAGGACTACTGCAAGACTAAATATAATTAAATCACTTTTAATGAAATCAATGACATCATTTCTAATCATCGGGACCCCACCCAAGTATAGTTTAGCGTTATTTTGATATTGACTCATTGTGGTGCGAATCTCTCCTATTAATTGCTTTAATGAATCGTCATTTATTATTTCACGTGGATCATCAGTTGCAAGAGGGATTAATAAGGCCGTGGTTTTTAAATCAGCACTGATAATATTATTAGCGTAAAGGGGGCTGGTTTTAAACTCTTTAGCAACTAAATTTTGGTCTGCTTTTCCGTTATCAATAGTGTAAACATCACTTGCTAGTTCAACTAATGAGAGTGGTGGTGACTGAAAAAGTGAAACATCTAAAATTGATATGACTGAACTAACTCCATTGATATTTAATAAGTCATCCCTCAGTGAGCTCAGGTAAGTCAGTTGTTCTTTTGAGAGAACAGTTCCTTTTTTAGCTGTGTAGCTAATGACTAAAGACTCATCTGAGCCAAAGGTCTTTTGAGTATCAAAGTAAAGTTCTAGATTATTATCTCCATCTAAAGATAATGATTCTGATGAAGCATCAAGGGAAAAGTGCTGTATCTGAAAAAATGATGAACCGATGATCACTAAAAATGCCAATAATGACCAAAGAGGCTTCTTAGTCAAAAAATTTAAAATTGAATTAAGCATGCCTGCCTATTTCAAATCAAAAAGAGAATTTTTTAGGTGGTTCATGACCTTTCATGAATTCTAGATGAGTCTCAAAAAGAGATTTAGAGTTCCAAATAAGTTCAGTTTCTCTTGAAATAAGATTGGCGTGCATTTGATTTTTAGAGCCTAAAACAACAAATAATTTTCCACCTACTTTTAACAGTTTTTTTAAATCATCTTCAATATTGGGAAGAGCAGATCCAATAATAATTGAATCAAACTGCCCCTCTTTAAAGTTTGAGCTATTAAAAGTATCATTAATTAGGTTGGTATTGATTATCTTGAGTTTATCTATATTTTCTTTTGCTTTGACATGTAAGTCATGTTCTATTTCTATGCTTGTCACAGAGTTTGATAGTTTTGCTAGAACCGATGTTAAGTAGCCACTTCCAGTCCCAACCTCTAAAATGTCTTCATTGCCTTGAAGGTTTAGACTATCTAAAATTCTTCCTTCTATTTTTGGAGAGAACATCTTATCTGACTCATTAAGAGGTATTTCAATATCTGCAAATACGAGTTTTTGATATTCCTCTGGCACAAAGTTCTCCCGTGGAGTATCTGAAAGTGCTTGATTTGCTCTCACATTTAGCCCACCCCAAGGTCTTATTTGTTGCTCAATTACATTTTTTCTTGCTTCTTTAATATCCATAATTAACCTACTTTCTTTTCCTTGGCGGCATTAAGTCAGTAATTGTTCCTTCAGCCATTTCTGCTGCAAACGCAGTCGTTTCTGATAATGTTGGGTGAGCATGAATCGTTAACGCAATATCACTCATATCGCAGCCCATTTCAATTGCTAGACTCGCCTCAGCAATTAAGTCACCTGCATTTGTTCCACATATTCCCATGCCGAGAATCTTACCTGATTTAGAATCAAAAAGGCTTTTTGATACTCCTTCAGTTCTTCCAATGCTCAGACTTCTTCCAGAAGCAGCCCATGGGAAAACTCCTTTTTCAAATTCTATTCCAGCTTCTTTGAGCTCCTTTTCAGTTTTGCCAGTCCATGCAACTTCTGGGTCTGTATAGGCAACAGAAGGAATAGTTAGTGCATCAAAACCAGACTTTTCACCACAGATAACTTCAGCAGCAACTTTAGCTTCATGAACTGCCTTATGGGCAAGCATTGGTTGGCCGACAACATCTCCAATTGCGTAGATGTTGTCAACATTAGTTTTCATTTGTTTGTTTGTTCCAATGAAGCCATTGTCATTAATATTGACTCCAGCTTTCTCAGCGTCAATTAACATTCCATTTGGTGTTCTTCCAACGGCAACTAAAACCTTATCAAAAGTATCTGATTCAGGTGCATCTTTACCTTCAAATAAAACTTTAATGCCTTTCTTTAGGGGCTCCATTGAAGTAACTTTAGTGTTTAAAAAGATATTTGCATAATTTTTCTTAGCTTTCTTAAAGAGTGGATTAACAATATCTTTATCAGCAGCAGGAATGATTTGACCTCCGAGTTCAACAATCGTAATTTCAGAGCCAAGAGCATCATAAATTGTGGCCATCTCAAGGCCAATAATCCCACCACCAACTATTAGCATTCGTTTCGGTACGTCATCCAAAAGAAGTGCATCAGTCGAATCCATCACTCTTTCATCATCAAAAGGGAACATAGGAAACTTAGTAACCCTAGATCCTACAGAAATAATGCACTGTTCAAACTCTATAACTTCATCACTTCCATCCAGACTAACTTGATTTTTAGATAAAAATTTAGCATATCCATTAATCACTTTAACTTTTCTTGCTTTGGCAAGTGCATGGATTCCGCCTGTTAGTTTATTCACTATGCCGTCTTTATTTTTCTTAACACCTTCTAGATCAATTTTAGGTTTTGAAAAAGTGATCCCAAGTTCACTTGCATGCTTACTTTCGTTAATTACTTCAGCCGTATGAAGAAGAGTTTTGGATGGAATGCAGCCTACATTGAGACAAACTCCGCCTAATGATTCATAGCGCTCAATTAGGGTCACTTCTTTTCCTAAGTCTGCAGCTCTAAACGCTGCAGTATATCCGCCAGGACCAGATCCAATAACTAAAACTTGAGTTTTAATCATAATAACATCTCCATAATATTACTTAAGACTTGATTTAGTTCAGCCATAAACCTTGCTCCCTCAGCACCATCAATGACCCTATGATCATAAGAGAGTGCCAATGGAATCATGGCTGTTGGTTCAAAAGTGCTACCATTCCAAATTGGTTTAATTTGAGTTCTTGATACACCTAAAATTGCAACCTCTGGGGAGTTGATGATCGGCGTGAATTGTGTGCCACCAATCCCACCTAAACTGGATATCGTGAAACCAGCCCCCTTCATTTCACTTGAATCTAGTTTGCCTTCCCTGGCTCTCAAAGAAATATCTGCAAGCTCCTCTGAAAGCTCAATCAGTGATTTTTTATTAACATCCTTAACAACTGGAACTAGAAGTCCATTAGGGGTGTCTACCGCTATTCCTAGATTGAAGTACTTTTTAAGTATGAGGTTTTCACCACCTTCATCCAAAGAGGCATTGAAGTTAGGGTGGCGCTTTAATACTTGAACAATTGCCTTCATGATAAAAACTAGAGGACTTAATTTGATATTTTTTTCTTTTTGATGCTTACGGAATTTTTCTAATTGATCAATATTTACTTCATCAAATTGACTGACATGTGGAATTGTGTTCCAGCAATTAGAAAGATGTTTGCCAGATAATTTCTTAATCCTGGATAAAGGAATGGTCTCAACTTCTTCATTTGAAGACCCATGAGTGACAAGATCTTTTACAAAGGATTTTAGATCTTCATCAAGAATCCTACCTTTTTTTCCTGTTCCATTTATTCTGGATAAACTAACTCCAAGCTCTCTAGCTAGTTTTCTGATTGAGGGCGAAGCATGCGAATTTGAATCAGTTTTCAGTGAAACTTCCTCAGTTTGTTTTGTATCATCTTGTGATACGGTCTTTGTGATAGTTGGCTCATTATCATCATTGATTTTAGTATCAGGTTTCTTAGGTTCTTCCACTGAATCATCAGCTTGATCTGCAGAAGCTGAGTCAGTTTCTAGGATAAGTATGAGATCACCTTTAGCTACCTTATCTCCAACCTTTATTTCAAGGCTAGTCACCTTTCCAGAAAAGGGTGCCGGAATTTCCATTGTAGCTTTATCAGTCTCAAGGGTGACGATGCTGTCATTTTCATTTACAACATCTCCAACCTTTACCAGAACTTCGATAATATCTACGGCATCAAAATCACCAATATCAGGTAACTCTACATTTTTTTGAGACAAAGCTAAATTAAGGTGTTGATCACTATCTAATTTTGATGTTTTTGATTCTTCCACTGAATCATCAGCTTGATCTGCAGAAGCTGAGTCAGTTTCTAGGATAAGTATGAGATCACCTTTAGCTACCTTATCTCCAACCTTTATTTCAAGGCTAGTCACCTTTCCAGAAAAGGGTGCCGGAATTTCCATTGTAGCTTTATCAGTCTCAAGGGTGACGATGCTGTCATTTTCATTTACAACATCTCCAACCTTTACCAGAACTTCGATAATATCTACGGCATCAAAATCACCAATATCAGGTAACTCTACATTTTTTTGGGTAGGCATATGTACTATTAAATAGCTTTATATTTGAACAATGCAATTATCCCAAATTTACTCTATGAAAGGCGATTAATGTTAAAATTAATTTAAACTATAAAACGATAAATAATCCACATTTCCTCTTCATTTTTTAACTCTAGTTATTAATTTATGTCTCTTGCTCTTTCTACTGATAACCTAGCTAAAACCTATTCCAATAAACTTGAAGCTTTGAAAGGTATCAATCTAAAGGTAGAGAAGGGTGACTTTTTTGCATTATTAGGCTCAAATGGTGCTGGCAAAACAACAGCAATCGGAATCATTTCAGGACTATTGAAGAGCACTTCAGGAGAAGTGATCATCGATGGCTTGAATCAAAAAAAGCATGTGAATGACATTAAGCAAATGATTGGGCTAATGCCTCAAGAGTTTAATTTTAATCCTCATGAGCCAAATATCGAGATCCTAATTAACCAGGGTGGTTACTTTGGAATTCCTAGGAAAGAGGCTAAAATTCAGGCTGAAATTCTTTTAAAAAAAATGGAACTATGGGATAGGCGCTTTGATGTTGCTCAATCCCTATCGGGAGGAATGAAGAGGCGTTTAATGCTTGCAAGAGCTTTAATGCATAAACCTAAAATTTTAATTTTAGATGAGCCAACAGCTGGAGTTGATGTCGAGATTCGACAATCGATGTGGCATTATCTGAAGCAGCTCAATAAAGAGGGTATGACAATCATATTGACTACTCATTATTTGGAGGAGGCGGAGTCCTTGTGCCGAAATATTGCGATTCTTAACAATGGCGTTTTAGTTGAGCAGTCTAATATGAAAAAACTCCTCTCAAAAGCTAAGAGGCAAGTCATTATCATTGATACAATTGAAAAATTACCTGAGAGTATTCAAATAATAAACTGTGATTGTGAAATCATTGATGAAAATACATTGCAAGTTTCTCAAGGTGAAGGCACAACAATATCTGATGTCATTTCAGCACTATTAGCTCAAAATATAAATGTTTTACATTTAAGAAGCTCTCAAAATCGCTTAGAGTCACTCTTTTTATCACTTACTAGTTAAATATTTATGTGGATCGCATTTAAAACTATTGTTATCAAAGAGATACTGAGGTTTTCTAGAATCTGGGTTCAAACAATAGTGCCACCAGTTATAACAACCTCACTATACCTTCTAATTTTTGGTGGACTGATGGGATCCAGAATTGGTCAGATGCGAGGGATTGATTATCTTGACTTCATCGTTCCTGGAATCATCTTGATGACAGTAATCATGCAGTCATATGCAAATACAGTGTCCTCATTCTTTATGACAAAATACAATAATAGCTTTGAAGAATTGCTTGTATCAACCACACCAAATTGGGTAATATTGTTAGGCTTTGTAAGTGGCGGTATCTCTAGAGGGCTTTGTGTTGGCGCAGCTGTAACATTCACAATTTCTTTTTTTGTTGAAATTCAAATTCATAGCTTTTTAATAATTGCAGTTACTTTCTTTTTAACATCAATAATGTTTGCATTGGCCGGCTTTATCAATGCAGTTTATGCGAAGACTTTTGACGATATTTCTATCATTCCAAACTTTGTTTTACTGCCACTGACTTATCTCAGTGGAATGTTCTATAGTATCGATATTTTGCCTAGTTTCTGGCAGAGCTTGTCAGCATTTAATCCCATCTTCTATATGATGGATTCTTTCAGATTAGGTTTTTTAGGTGTAAGTTCTGTAGAGCTATGGAAGGCTTTTTTGATCCCTGGAGTTATGATAATTGTATTAGCTTTCGCTGCAAATTTAATGCTTAATCGTGGTGTAAGTATTAAAACAGAGTAATATAGCACCTCGCAAACCCATTCCTCATAAGATATCCACAAAAGTTCGTAATGCGTTTGTAATAAAAGCAATAATCTAACTATTATCTTATATGTTTAAAAATTCTTTAAAAATTTCAAAAATAAGTTATTTTTTATTCTTAATAGTTATTTTTACTTTTAATTCAAAAGCGATTGCTGTTGAAGACCTCTCATATCCATTTAATTCAGATAGTGGAAAGTACTGGCAATACATTAGTGATCAAGTGATGGGCGGTGTTTCTGTTGGTAAAGTTACTCTTGAGCAAGATGGAGAAATCTTTTATGCAAGACTTACAGGCAATGTAAGTACAAGGAATTATGGCGGCGTTATTCAATTACGCACAGGAATTTCATTTGCAAATTCTGAAAAAGATGGCAAAAATCTTCAGGGAGTTCGTCTCAATGTAAGAGGCAATGGTGAAACTTACGATATCCATATATTAACAAATGATATGGCTTATTATGGAGACTTTTATTCTGCAACCTTCCAAGCTGATCCTAATTGGAAAATGATTGACTTGCCTTTTAATAAATTTGAACGCAAGCGTTACAATTCTTCGAAGTTAGATGCTAAAAATATAAGAAGCTTTGCTATTGCTGCTTATGGCCGTAATTTCACATCTGATGTTTCAGTCTCAACAATAGAGTTTTACTACTAGAGAATAAATGAAAAAAGCAAAATTTGGACTTTAGTCCAAGTTGGCATATAATCCTATTTTTTCTAGGAATTTCTTTGATGCGATTTGCTAAATATGAACAACAGTTGAAGTGGTTCGCACTATTCCTCGGCATCCTAAGTACAATTGCCATTATCAATGACTTGTATCCTTACACGATGTTTATTGGACTTCCATTTTGTTTAATCTGGGTTTACTGTGCCTGGCTTCATACTGAAAAACAATTGAAATGGATTAATATAATTTTTACTGGGTTATATACATATGGAATAGTGAATTACTATATTTAAAACTAAGTAACAAAGTAATAAAGTATTATTCATCTTTGATGAATTCAAGCAGTAACCAAACTAAGGCATATGATTTTAAAACTAGAGATATAAAGGTTTTAAAAAAGCTATTGCCGTATTTACTTAAAATGCGAGCCCGTGTTATTTGGGCTGTTAGTTTTTTAATGTTGGCGAAATTGGCTAATGTCGCAGTTCCACTTGCACTAAAAGAAATCGTTGATAGCCTAGATCAGACGAATATAATATTGGTATTGCCACTTGGCATGTTGCTAGCTTATGGCCTTTTAAGACTAGCAAGTTCTCTATTTAATGAGCTTCGTGATGCCATTTTTGCCAAAGTTCGTTATCACGCAATGAATTTAATTGCACTTGGCGTATTCAGGCATTTACATACTTTGGATTTATCCTTTCATTTGGATCGACGCATTGGCGGTATAACCCGTGATATTGATCGGGGAACTCTAAGTGTCTCAACCTTACTCTCCATTTTTGTCTTTAACATTCTGCCTTCTTTGTTTGAGATATGCCTAGTAATTGGTATTATGTGGCTAAATTACGACCTACTTTTTGCTGGTGTCTCTTTATTGACAGTATTGTTTTATGTTGCGTTAACAATGGCTATTACGACTTGGCGAATGAAGTATCGCTATCAAATGAATGATATGCAATCCGAAGCCAATACCAATGCTGTTGATAGTTTGATTAATTACGAAACTGTCAAATACTTCAATCAAGAAAAATTTGAAGTCGATCGTTACGGTGAGACCATGCAGCGCTGGGAAGAACTTGCGACCAAAAGTTTTACCTCGATGACGGCGCTTAATTTTGTTCAAGGAGCGGTAATTGCTATTGGTGTGACCATTGTTTTGATTATGGCAGCACAAGGTGTAGTTGATAATAGCCTTAGTTTGGGTGACCTTATTATGATTCAAGCACTCCTCTTACAGCTCTTTATTCCACTAGGTGGCTTGGGTATTATTTACCGTCAAATTAAACATAATTTCATTGATATGAATAATATGTTTGACCTATTGGATCGCACCTCTAAAGTCACTGATATTGCTAATGCATCTGAGCTTAAAGTCACTCAAGGTGAGGTTAAATTTGATAATGTCTCTTTTGCTTACGCAGGTAAAAATGAGGTTTTAAGTAATATTAATTTTGTTCTTAAACCAGGCCAAAAAGTAGCAATTGTTGGCCCTTCTGGTGCTGGCAAGTCAACACTTGCTAAGCTACTCTTTCGTTTTTACGATATTTCTAGTGGTGAAATACATATTGACCAACAGGACATTAAACAATACACCCAAGATTCAGTCCGCGCGTCAATAGGTGTCGTACCTCAAGACCCTGTAATGTTTAATGAAAGCATTTATTACAATATTGCTTACGGCCGTGCAGGTGCAACTGAAGCTGAAGTTAAGGAGGCAGCAAAACTCAGTTTTATTGATAGCTTTATTGACTCCTTGCCACAAGGCTACGACACTCTGGTTGGCGAGAGAGGTTTAAAGCTCTCAGGCGGAGAAAAGCAGCGTCTAGCAATTGCTCGAGTGCTGTTAAAAAATCCATCGATATTGATTTTTGATGAGGCAACCTCAGCACTTGATTCTTATTCAGAGAAAATGGTTCAAAAGGCTTTAGCAAGTTTGGCACATAATCACACAACATTGGTGATTGCTCATCGCCTTTCTACCATTGTGGACGCCGATCAAATTATTGTCCTTGGTAATGGAACTATTGTTGAACAAGGCATGCATCAACAGTTGCTAGATCTTAATGGCCAATATGCAAGACTTTGGCAAATACAAGTCAACAAGCAAGATCAGACTTAGCCTAATAAAAAAAAATGTTTATCAGGTATGTAACTAAAAATAGTCATTAAAAACTTGATATCAAGTAGAATCAAAATTTACTCATTATGAAATACTCTTTATGAAAAAACTACTCCTAATTTTTTTTATCTCTATTAGTTTAAATGTTTTTTCTAGTAGCCCAATATTAGATGACGACTCTCTTAAACCAATGCCTGTGGTGGACTATGTTGATCTAGAACGGTTCATGGGGGGCTGGTATGTTATTGCAACTATACCGACTTTTCTTGAAAAGGATGCATTCAATCCCGTTGAAACCTATCAAATGTCTAGTGATGGGAGTATTGCAACGACATTTACTTTCAATAAAGGTAGTTTGAACGGTCCCGAAAAAATATATCGACCTCGTGGGTTTGTTGAAGATAAAAGCACTAATGCGATTTGGGGTATGCAGTTTATCTGGCCAATAAGGGCGGATTATAGAATTGTGTATTTAGATTATGACTACCAACAAACCATTATTGGACGCAACAATCGTGATTATGTATGGATTATGGCTCGAACGCCAACGATTTCTCAAGAGGATTACTTAAACTTAGTGACACTGGTAGGCAACCTTGGATACGATCTAGATGCTTTGCGAAAATCTACTCATTCTATTAACTAGGAGCCAATTACACCCTCTTCACCATTCATAATTCTTCTAATATTTTCACGATGAGTAAAGTAGATAAAAAGATTGATTAGAAAAATAACCATAGTTGCTCTCACATCATGAGTGGTTATGAAATAAAAATAAATTGGAGAGAGAAGCGTTGCAGTTAAGGCTGCAATGGATGATACTTTCATTACTTTAGCAACGATGAGCCATATAATCGAAAATGTTAGTCCTACAAAAAAACTCAACCCTATCAGTCCTCCAAGGTATGTTGCAACACCCTTGCCACCTTTAAATCCATAATAAATTGGGAAAACATGTCCAAGGAAAGCGCTAAGAAGAATAATTGTTAATTCAAATAGGTTTAGTCCAAAATAATGAGCAAGCATGACTGGAATTGCGCCTTTAAGGCCATCAAAAATTAGAACAAAAGCCGCAACTTTTTTACCACCAATTCGCAGAACGTTTGTAGCTCCTGGATTACCAGATCCTTGGGTTCTTGGGTCGGGTAGATTGCAAATCTTACATATAATTATGGCACTTGAGATTGATCCAAGTAAGTAACTACCAATTAAAAAATATAACAATAAATTCTCCTGTCACTTCTTAAAGTGAAATTTTTAATTACCCGCGAATTATATCAATGAAAGGAATTTATTGTGGTTATTAGTGGATATCACAAAGGTATCATAAGAGTTTTTAATCAATTTATATAAAAATTATGGATATTGTTTTTGTGCAAGGGCTTAAAGTTGATACGGTAATAGGTATTTATGACTGGGAAAAGAAAATTCGTCAAGATATTGTTCTAGATATAGAGATGTCATCTGATATAGCTGCGGCAGCAGAAACTGATCATATCGATCAGGCTCTTAACTATAAAAATGTTTGTAAGCGTGTGGCCAGTTTTGTTCGTGAGTCAAAGTTTGAACTTGTAGAAACCTTGGCTGAGAGAATCTGTCAAATTATTCTAAATGAGTTTAATGTTCACTGGGTCAAATTAAAGCTTAATAAAGGTGAAGCAATTACGGGCGCTGAGGGAGTGGGAGTAATTATTGAGAGGTCAAAGAGTTAATGAGTCTGCTACACCTTAATATTGGATCAAACCAAGATAGACGAAAAAATATTCGTTTAGCACTAGATCAGCTTCAACCTTTCTTTAATAAAATTACTATTTCTTCAATTTTTGAGAGCCCTTCTGAGGGTTTTGAGGGTAGTGATTTTTATAATGTTGGGGTCAATGTTGAAACCCATAAAAGTGCTTCTGAAGTGATCAATTTTTTGCATAAAATTGAAGACTCGCTTGGAAGGAATCGAGAGCTCCCAAAATTTTCTTCGCGGATTATTGACCTTGATCTTGTTTTGTACGACGACTTAATTGATGAAAAATTAAATATACCTCGAAAGGACATTCTCAAGTATGCATTTGTCTTGGCGCCACTTTTTGAACTAAATCCTGAAGGAGTACATCCAGAAAAAAAAGTTCTTTATTCAAGTCTTTGGAAAGATTTTCAGAGTAATCAGGATTTTGATTTGCACAAGTATAATATTGATAAACTATATAATTAATCTTGTTTAAATTCGATATATGAAAGATAATTATTCATATAAATAATGAGTGTTATAAGCCGAATTTATCTATAATTTATTTTTAAAATTAAAATGACCAATAACATGAAAAAAATAACAGCACTAACCTCACTAATTGTTCTATCAGTTTTTGTTTTTTTTACTAACACTACTCAGGCTGAGTTTGTTGCAGGAAAGAATTATGTTGTTCTAGATAAACCTGTTGAAACTCAAACTGGAGATCAGGTTGAGGTTAGAGAGTTGTTTTGGTATTTTTGTCCTCATTGTTTCTCTGTTCATCCTATGCTTGAAGAATGGATGCAGACTATGGATAGTTCAGCTCAATTGGTTCTGCAGCCCGCTGTTTTCCCTGGGTGGGAGTATGGCTCTACTTTTTATTATGTTTTAGAGGAATTGGGTGAACTTGACCGATTACACTCAGCATTGTTCAATGCGATTCATATTCAGAAATTAAACCTCAAGACTCAACAAGACTTTGTGACATGGCTTGCTTTAAATGGAGTAGATGAGGCCAAAGCAAATAAAGTTTGGGAATCATTTCCAGTTAAGGTTGCAGTGAATAAAGCAAAAGCTAGTACATATAAATACCGTATTACTGGAGTTCCTGCATTTATTGTAAATGGAAAATATATGGTTAATGCTACAAGCGCTGGCAGTGAAGAGAGAATTTTTGAAGTAATCGATTATTTAATTCAAAAAGAAACCCAATAATACATGGATAGGCCTAAAGCCGATTCAGTTTTAGTACTTTCGGGCCTAGATCCATCAGGTGCTGCTGGGATTGCTGCTGATATAGAGACTATCAATCAATTTGGACTGACTCCGCTTCCAATCATTACTCTACTAACTGCTCAAAATACTCAAAAAGTAGAATCATTAGAAGTTACAAAAAATGATCTTTTGGAGCATCAATTTAAGTTAATTGATGAGGACATTCACTTTAATACAGTCAAAATTGGCCTTTTGGGGTCATCAAGTCAGATTATTGCTATTTCTAATCTGATAAAAAATAGAAAACAACTCAATATTGTTCTTGATCCTATTTTAATTTCAGGAAGCAATGAAAATTTAAGTTCCATTGAGATCATTGAGGCAATGAAAGCTGAGCTTTTCCCTCTTTGTTTGGTGCTAACACCTAATCTAGCAGAGCTTAATGCTCTTGCTCCTGGTTTAGATGAACAGGCGGCAGTCGCGAGCCTTAACTGCCCGTGGGTTCTTGTAACCACTTCTGACAGTTCAGAGGCTGAAATTGAGCATCGCCTCTATCATGAAGCTAAGCTAATTCAAAAGTTTATTTACGATAAATTACCACACAAATTTCACGGTTCAGGCTGCACCCTTTCAAGTGCAATTTCAGCGTTAATTGCAAGCGGTGATGATGTTGATGTGGCTTGCAATAAGGCACTTCAGTATACTTATCAATGTCTATTAAACGCAAAAAAGCTTGGTAAAATGCAATTTCATCCAAATAGAACTTCATCTAAACTAATATGACCTTTATCGAACAATGGCTAAGATCTGATATAAAAAATATCGACGCTTATCATGTGCCTGTTTCAAAGGATATGATTAAGTTAGATGCAATGGAGAGTCCTTTTGGCGTTCCTGAAGATTTGAAAGTTGAATTCTTAAAATGCATTGAGCAGTCTGAGGTAAATAGATATCCTGAAGCTGATCCAAGCCTACTTAAAGATACTCTTAGATCCCTTATGGATATACCTGATGAATTTGGCATTCTTCTTGGGAATGGCTCAGATGAGCTGATTCAGCTTCTGGCACTTGCATGTAGTAAAGATGATTTGATAATGAGCTTTGAGCCAAGTTTTGTGATGTATGAGCTTGTGTCAAAGTATGTTAATTTAGAGTACTTTGGGGTTCAATTAGACTCTAACTTTGATATCAACTTAAGTGATGCACTTTCAACTATCGAAAGAGAGAAGCCAAAGATAATTTTTATTGCTTACCCAAATAACCCAACAGGTAATTGCTTTGATTATGATGCTATTATTGAAATCATTAAATCAACTAACAGTATGGTTATTCTCGATGAGGCTTACTATGCATATTCAGACAAAAGTTTTTTATCTGAAATTTCAAATTTCCCTAACTTACTCGTTTTAAGGACCATTTCAAAAATTGGTTTTGCTGGACTTAGGCTGGGCCTCTTAATTGGAGATCAAGAAACAATAGCACAATTAAACAAGTTGAGACTTCCTTACAACATTAATGCCCTGACACAAACTAGTGCCAATTTTTTACTCCAGGATAAGCAACGAATAATTAATAATGCACAAATCATTATTGAAGAAAGAAGGCGCCTTGCTCATGAGCTTTCATTGTTTTCAAAATTTAAAGTCTATCCTTCACAAACCAATTTTATTCTTGTTCATTCTGAGGATGCATATCCTCTGCATACTGCTCTTAAAGAGAATGGGATATTGATTAAAGGCTTTCCCAAAGACTCTAAGTTATCAGATTTTATTCGTATTAGTGTTAGTGAACCGGTTGAGAATAACATCCTTATAGATGCAATCAGGAATTACTATGGTTCATAGAGAAGAGTTAGATAATTATTGTAATAAATTCTTAAGTGTTAAAAATTTTAAGGATTATGGCCCCAATGGAATTCAAATTGAAGGATCTGACAGTATTGATAAAATTGTAAGTGGTGTTAGTGCCAATTTAGATCTTATTGAGCGTGCTATTGAAGAAAATGCGGATGCTATTTTTGTCCACCATGGTATTTTTTGGGATAACGAATCTAATTTAATAACGGGAGCGAAGCGAAAGAAGATTGCCCTGCTTATGAATAATAATATCAATCTATTTGGTTACCACCTTCCATTAGATGACCATCCTGAAGTAGGAAATAATATTGAATTAGGTAGAATCCTTGGAATAAAAAAAATGAGGCCAGTTGAGGATAGTTACCTTTGGCAGGGTGAATTAAAAACTGATTTAAAGAGTTTTTCTAGTTTAATTGAGAAAGAGCTGGGAAGGACGCCCCAGTTATTTGGTGAAATGAAAGAATCAGTAAACAAGATTGCTTGGTGCACTGGTGGAGCACAAGGCTTCATAGATGAGGCTATAAAACTCAAGGTTGACTTATATTTAAGTGGTGAGGTCTCTGAAAGAACTCCTGCAGTGGCTAAAGAGAATGGCATTGCCTTTATCTCAGCTGGACACCATGCAACTGAAAGATATGGAGTTCAGTCACTATGCAATCATCTCAGTGCTAAATTTAAATTGCAACATCAATTTATTGATGTCGATAACTCTGTCTAGTTACATTATCATTTGGAGCCTCCATGGAGCGTGTAAATTTATCTAGTTCTTCTAGCATTAGTAGAATAATTTATGGAATGTGGCGTTTAGCTGACGACATCAATACCTCATCAAAACATATTAGTGATAAAGTTAACCTTTGCCTGGGTCAGGGGATAACTTCATTTGATCAGGCTGCTGTATATGGCTTGTATTCAGCTGAAGCATTATTTGGAGAGGTCTTGAAAGCTAATCCATCGTTAAGGCATAAGATTGAGATTGTATCTAAATGTTGCATAGTCAACCCCTCTGATAGATATGCTGGTGTATCTGTGAGTCATTATGACACCTCAAGGGAGCATATTTTTAATTCTGTGGACTCATCTTTAAAGAATATGGCTACAGATTATCTAGATCTACTATTAATTCATCGCCAAGACCCTTTTTTGGATCATCATGAGACTGGAAAGGCTTTAGATGATCTTATAAAGTCTGGAAAAGTTAAAGAAGTGGGTGTCTCAAACTTTAAGCCTTGGGACTTCAATCTTCTGCAGTCATCCATGAAAAGTCACCTAGTGACTAATCAAATTGAAATGTCCTTAGCTGCAACTGACTCTTTTACAAATGGAGATCTGGCTTTTCATCAGGAGCGAGCAACAACAATTATGGCTTGGTCACCTCTTGGAGGTGGCAAACTGATGAAGGATAAAGGAATACTTGGTAAGGCCTTAAAAAAGATAGCTGTTAATCAAAATGTTGATATAGCAGCAGTTGCAGTTGCTTGGTTATTGGCTCATCCAGCAAGGATTTGTCCTGTAATGGGGACAAATAATCTAAATAGGATAGCGAAAATTTCAGATGCTATGAATGTAAAAATGGATCGTGAGTCTTGGTTTGAGTTGTACACAGCTTCGTTTAATGATGGTAAATTGCAATGGAGACTCCCTTGATTTTATTAAAAATAAGAGTATTTTCTTGATTTCAGGCAATAAAAAGCCGAAAGTGTTGTATATATTTATGAATATTAGGTCTAGTACTTTATAATCTAAAGTCTTTTTAAAGCCTTAGAACATTATGAGTCAAAAATATAACGTAGCTATTGTTGGAGCAACTGGAGCAGTTGGTGAAACTCTAATCTCAATTCTTGATCAGAGAAACTTTCCTATTGAAAATCTTTACCCTTTAGCCTCAAAAAGATCAGCAGGAAGTAAGGTCTCTTGCCAAGGTAAGTCATGGGTGGTTGAAGATCTTGAAACTTTTGATTTTTCAAAAGTCCAGATTGGATTGTTTTCAGCTGGAGGAAGTATTTCGGAAAAATATGCACCCATTGCAGCTGAACAAGGCTGTATCGTGATTGATAATACTTCACATTTTAGAAGGGACGAGGAAATCCCTTTAGTAGTTCCGGAAGTAAATCCCCATGCAATCGCTAACTATACAAATCGCAATATTATTGCTAATCCCAATTGTTCAACGATTCAGATGTTAGTTGCTCTTAAGCCAATATATGATGCTGTAGGCATCTCAAGAATTAATGTGGCTACATATCAGGCGGTTTCAGGCAGTGGCAAAGAAGCAATTACAGAGCTCACCTCTCAAACTGCTAACTTACTCAATGGTAATGATGTTGAAGTGGAAGTATATCCTAAGCAAATAGCATTCAATGCTATACCCCATATAGATACTTTTCAAGAAAATGGATACACAAGAGAAGAGATGAAAATGGTCTGGGAGACACAAAAAATCTTTGAGGATGAAAGTATTCTCGTTAATCCAACGGCTGTAAGAATTCCAGTTGTATATGGTCATTCTGAGGCTGTTCATATAGAAACTAAAGAGAAAATTAGTGCAGATGATGCTAGGAATTTGCTTGAAAAAGCTGACGGCGTGGTAGTGATGGATCAAAGAGAGGATGGTGGTTACGCAACTCCATTTTCTGAAGCAACTAATAATGATGCAACTTATGTCAGCAGGATAAGAGAAGATATTAGTTTTGAAAATGGGTTAAATATGTGGGTTGTTTCGGATAATATTAGGAAAGGAGCGGCTCTGAACACAATTCAAATAGCTGAAATACTCATCAGAGACTATATTTCATAAGATAAAATCAAATCATGATTATTAAAGAGCGCAAAACAAACGAAACTAACATCAAAATAAGCCTTGAGCTTTATGGCGTTGGTAATTCTAAAATTGAAACAGGTGTTCCATTCTTGGATCACATGTTAGATCAAATTGCTCGTCACGGACTAATGGACCTGACCATTGACTGTAAAGGAGATAATGAAATTGATGATCATCATACTGTTGAAGATATTGGAATAACACTTGGGCAGGCTTTTTTTGAGGCAGTAGGTGATAAAAAAGGTCTAACTCGATATGGTCACGCCTATGTTCCTCTTGATGAAGCGTTATCAAGAGTGGTTGTGGACCTATCAGGGAGGCCAGGATTAGATCTAGGTGTTAAGTTCACAAGGGATAGAGTGGGTTCATTTGATCTTGATCTTATTAGAGAATTTTTTCAAGGGTTTGTTAATCATTCATTGGTCACTCTTCATATTGATAATTTAAAGGGAATTAATTCGCATCATCAAGCTGAAACAGTTTTTAAGGCATTTGGAAGGGCACTTCGAATGGCTACAACTCCAGATGAAAGGCAATCAAATATAATTCCCTCAACCAAGGGTTCACTCTAGAAGATAACTAGGAAGGGCAACATGCAAACAATTGCAATTGTTGACTACGGAATGGGAAATGTCCGTTCTGTTCAAAAAGCATTAGAATATGTTGCTCCAAATGATGAGTGTATTCTCACTAATGATCCAAAAGTTATTCGAGACTCAGATAGAGTTGTTTTTCCAGGACAAGGAGCTATGGGCTCCTGCATGAGAGCACTTGAGTCCAATGATCTTATAAGTGCAATAAAATTATCTTCCGAATCGAAACCATTTCTAGGAATTTGTCTTGGACTTCAGTTATTATTTGGTTATAGTGAAGAAAATAATGGTACAAATGGTCTTTCAATAGTACCAGGTGATGTCGTTAAATTTAATAATAAAGATTTAAAAATACCACATATGGGATGGAATAATGTTAATCAAGTAAAAAATCATCCACTTTGGTACAAAATTGATAATAATAGCCGTTTTTATAGTGTCCATAGTTATTATGTTACTCCGACTGACACTTCTTGCGTGGTGGGGACAACAGAGTATGGTCAATTATTTGCTTCTGCAATAGCTATTGATAAAATATTTGCGGTTCAATTTCATCCTGAAAAGTCACAAAGTGACGGTCTTCAATTACTCAGAAATTTTGTTGAGTGGGCTTAATTTATAAGCATTGTTAGTAGTCTAGATCTAGGCTATTAATCTATAAATTTTTTAAAGCTGTTTTAGAGCCTGAATGTAACCATCAAGATCAAAAGCAGCATTATTTTTTTGAGCATTGAAAATCATTTCTGCTATATGTTCCATCATCATATGTTCTACTTCATGCGCATCTTTGATTTTTAGTAAAAGTTGACTATGAATTTCCTTAATTCCTTTTGGTTGGTCCATTGTAATTTGATCTTGAAGGGTCAGATGAAGGTTAATATGAAGAAAGGGGTTAGTGTTGCCTTGTTCAGGAAAATACTCTGAATCTAAATTTTTGATTAAGTTTTGATATTCTGGATGTTGTTCAACTATCTTTGATAATTGAAGTTCCAATGGCTCTAGTTGTTCCTGACTCGTGTATTTTTCCCAGGCTTGTTTTAGATATTGTCTTTGTTTAGATCTGTTGGATGTAAACACTTAATATGCTTTAAATATTTTTCTCTTCATATTCACACAAATCTAGCAAGGTACAATCAGGGCAGTGCGGTGATCTTGCCTTACATACGTATCTGCCATGAAGAATCATAAGGTGGTGTGCTGGAACTTTAAATTCATCTGGAATGAATTTAATGAGTTTCTTTTCAACCTCTAGAACAGTTTTCCCAGATGCGATAGCAGTTCTGTTGGCTACTCTATATATGTGTGTATCTACTGCAATGGTAGGTTGACCAAATGCCGTATTTAGAACTACATTTGCGGTTTTTCTGCCGACACCTGGTAAAGCTTCAAGTTCCTTTCTAGTTTCTGGAACTTCAGAGTTATATTTATCAATCAATATCCTGCAAGTTTGAATGATATGCTTAGCTTTTGAATTAAATAGACCAATAGACTTGATTGTTTCTCTTAAGGTATCTTCACCCAGCTCAAATATAGTTTCGGGTGTATTTGCAAGAGGAAATAAGATATCAGTGACTTGATTAACGCTCTTATCAGTCGCTTGTGCTGATAGTGTAACAGCAACTAGAAGTTCAAACGATGTTGAGTAGTTCAGTTCAGTTGTAGGATTTGGTATTTGCTTTAAAAGCCTAGCAAACATTTCACTTCTTGTTTCTGCGTTCATTTGAACCTTTTTAATGATTAAACTATGGGCAAATATTATACTTAATTTTTACATATTTATCAATAACTAGCTCTTGCTCTTAGATAAATGATTGTGCATAGTCTTCTAGCTCTTTCCAAAGGTTTTCCCTTCTAGGCTGAGTCTCTCTGAGGCTTTCTATGCTTCTTTCAAAGCTATCAATTGAAAGAAATCCATTTGCACCACTCTGAATTCTGGATTGAACTATTTCAAACCACTGTTCTTGTTCAAATTCATTGAGTAGCTGAGGATAATTTCTTGCTTTAAAGTTTAAAAATAACTTGGTCAGTCTTCTATCTTCAAATTCTGGGACAAATTCAGATAGTTGAGTTGGTGATAAATTTTGAATCTCATTGCAAATTTGTCGATCATTATTACTTATAAAACCATCATATAGTGACTGATCAACATCTCTGCTTGGCTCCCTATCAGAGTCGTTTCTGTAAATTGCACGCACTTTATCTTCAATACTTTGGCTATTATGCTGAATAAATCGTAAATTTTTCAGACACTTGTCTAAGTTTAATTCAAATTTCTCAATCAAAATTGGCGATAGTTTAAAGTTATCTGAGTTTGGACTACATACAAACATTGGGCTTTTGTTATAGACCAACTCACTGAGATCAAGCTTTTCAATGCCTTTAGGTAGGTCTGATTTTTTGGAAAACGTTAATGTTTTTAATTCTTCAGACTCAAGCTCTAAAAAAATCTCAGGGTCTTGATTCAAATTAAAGACAATCGAACGATCATTGTATTCAGGATGATTACAAATTGAAGTAACGAGTCTTGTAAATGATGACTTATAGCCAAAAGATGAAGATGTTAAAAGCATAGGGTGTAGAGGCTTTACCAGTTGAGCGACTTCTTTTTTATCATTGAGGCTTAACGCGTAATTAAAAAACTTTGGCTGCGTATCTTTGATAATCCTTGCAATACCAATAGTAGCTCTAACATCAGCCATTGCATCGTGAGCATTAGTATGTTCAATGTGATTAGCAGGAGCTAGCCTATCAAGTTTAAAGATAGGTCTATTTCTTTCATTTTTAACCCAATTAAGGCTTCCCTCTTCTTTATGTGCATAGCAAAATCTTGCCACATTAAGTATGTCCCATCTTGCATTGCCATTTTGCCAATGCCAAGAGTAAGGATCTAAGAAGTTTCTGAAAAGAGTGTGCCTTGTATATTCATCATCAAATGCAATTGAGTTGTATCCAACAATGCAGGTACCAGGTTTAGAGAATTCATCATGAATTTTCTTTATAAACTCATGCTCAATTAAGCCTTTTTTTTCACACAGCTGAGGTGTGATACCTGTAACTGCGCAAGCTTCAGGAGCTGGAAGAGAGTCATGAGTGGGTTTACAGTAAAACATATGCTCGTCTAGAACATTTAGATTTTCATCTGTTCTTATTCCTGCAAATTGAGCAATTCTTTGGACTTTTGGCGAAAGGCCAAAGGTTTCGTAGTCGTACCAGTAAAATGTCTTCATGTATTCCTGTGTTTACAGTAATTATATATGTAACAAGAGATTTTTAACAGGCATGGCTTGATTAATCAAAGAGTCCACCTTAAAAAAATAAGACGTACAAGGGGCTAAACTTAAAATCAATAAGAGATTTAAATTAAAACTGTGTTTTCTTTGGGGTTAAAAAAAACCAAAAAAACAGTTTAATACGGAACGTTAATTTAAAAACCCAGCACTGAGGCTGGGTTTTTATAAAATAATTCTTAAATTATTTCGCTACTACGTTAGCAGCTTGAGGGCCTTTAGCGCCATCTTCAAGTTCGAATTCTACTTCTTGGCCTTCCTCTAGTGATTTGTAACCATCACCTTGAATAGCTCTGAAGTGAACAAATACATCATCACCACTTTCTTGTTCAATAAAACCAAAACCTTTTTTTGCGTCAAACCATTTGACGCGTCCTGTTGTTGTAGACATGCAGTCTCCTAAAAAAAAATAAAACATGGAAAAGATGCAACCAACCCAAATTACTGTGAAACCGTCATACAATGAAGCAACAACACAACATAAAAATCAGCTGAATTTTAACCAGCACTTGCAATTTTAACCTAAAAATTCAAAAATGTATATTAATTTGATAGTAGCAGTATTTTGAGGCTATTTTCTAGACCTGCTTCTTGAAAATTTCTTATCTCTATTTGAGCGTGGCTTGCCATTTCCTTTTCTTTTTGAGTGCTCCCTTTTGAAATGACTTTTTGATTCACGAGGTGCTGTACTGTTATTTTTTTCTGAAAGCTCCTCTATATTTAGTTTCTTATCATAGACTCTTGTGTTTTTCAAAATAGCAAGCGTTTCTTTTGGCATCTCATCAGGTAAATCAACCGTTGAGAAATCTTGGAAAATTTGAATAGCTCCAATAAAAGCGCTACTAATCTCTGCCTCATTTGCTATTGCACCTAGAATATTCCCAGGTTTGATGTTGTCTTTTCGTCCAACTGATATTCTATATCTTCGCATTTGAATAGAGGGATTATCTTTAAGAGGGTCAGCCTTAATCGAAATTGAAATTTTATTTTTATTATCTGAGTCAAATTTAGGTTGATTAATCTCTTTCTCATTAAGAAGAAGCGGTTCAGTGCCTTGCGCCATTAGAGCTAGAGATGAAGCAATCTTAAATGCGTCAACTTCATGCTCTGCTTGATAGCTTGATACGAGTTCTTCAAAAATAGTTAAATCTTGGTTTTCCAGGGTATTAGTAATTCTTTGTTTAAAGTTAATGACTCTTTGTTCATTTATAATTTTTGCTGAAGGGAGCATCATGGGATCAATCGGCTGACGTGTAATTCTTTCAATCGTCTTAAGCATTCTTCTCTCACGTGGTGCTACAAAAAGAATCGCTTTCCCTTCTCTTCCAGCTCTTCCAGTTCTTCCTATCCTATGAACATATGATTCAGGATCTTGAGGTATATCATAATTTACTACATGAGAAATTCTCTCTACATCTAGCCCTCTAGCAGCAACATCAGTTGCAATTAATATATCAATTTTGCCATTTTTGAGTTGCTGAATAATTCTCTCTCTTTGGTTCTGAGCAATATCACCATTGATTGCTTCAGCAGTAAATCCTCGAGCCGATAATTTTTCTGCCAAATCTACAGTTGCAGTTTTTGTTCTAACAAATATAAGAAGAGCATCAAATGACTCAACTTCTAAAATTCGCGTTAGCGCATCAAGTTTATGAACTCCACCAACCAGCCAGTATCTTTGGCTAATTGTCATTGCTGTAGCAGTCTTTGTTTTTACTTTTACTATTTTAGGATTGTTAAGAAATTTTTCAGCAACCCGTCTAATAACATCTGGCATTGTTGCTGAAAAAAGAGCAATTTGGCGCTCTTTAGGTAGCTTTTCCATGACCCATTTGACATCATCAATAAAGCCCATTCTTAACATTTCATCTGCCTCATCTAAGACGAGTGCCTTGAGTGAATTTAGCTTAAGGGTTCCTCTTTTTAAGTGGTCCATGACTCTGCCTGGAGTACCTACCACTGCATGGACTCCTCTTTTTAAGGGCCTTAGTTGAACATCATATGACTGTCCACCATATATCGGGAGAACATGAAAACCTTTAAGATGTCTTGAGTATGTTTGGATTGCCTCAGAAACTTGAATAGCGAGCTCCCTAGTAGGAGCTAGAACCAAAAGTTGAACTTGATTATTGCTTATATCTATTCTGTCAATGAGAGGAAGGGAAAAGGCTGCTGTCTTACCTGTTCCAGTTTGAGCTTGACCAATGACATCATGGCCATCAAGAAGATGAGGTATGCATTGCTCTTGAATTGCAGAGGGTGTTTCATATCCTACGTCATCAAGTACTTTAATGATTTCTTTAGATAGGCCAAAACTGTTAAATGTAATGCTTGATGCATGCTCAGACATGATATGAGAGGGCAGTGAAAATAAAGGGCGGTATTATACCTTGATTTAACTCTTCACATGAAG
Source organism: Candidatus Pseudothioglobus singularis PS1 (assembly GCF_001281385.1). Classification (NCBI taxonomy): domain Bacteria; kingdom Pseudomonadati; phylum Pseudomonadota; class Gammaproteobacteria; family Pseudothioglobaceae (SeqCode); genus Pseudothioglobus (SeqCode); species Pseudothioglobus singularis (SeqCode). Next base: position 1,444,539 of record NZ_CP006911.1, on the reverse strand, counting down.
GCGAGGTCACTAGTAATGGTAAATGAATTAAAAAGTATCATTAATCAAACCATTTAATTGAGCAGCCCATAGAAGGAATTTGATCGACGGGTCCTTTTTCAGTCTCAGCAATAGTCTTCATTGCCTCAAATAGCTCTCGTTTTGCATCTGTGACAGACTCTTTTCTGGATTCATCAAGTCTTCCCCGATATTGTAATCCAAGATCTTTGTTGTATCCAAAAAAATCTGGGGTACAGACAGCACCATAAGACTTTGCAACTTCTTGTGTTTCATCAATTAGATAGGGGAAAGGAAAAAACAGATCTGTTGAAATTTTTTTCATATTCTCAAACGAGTCTTCTTCATACTCATTTGGATTATTTGACATAATACCCACACTATTTACACCAAGTTTCTTAAGCTCATTCGTATCTCTGATTATTCGTTTAATAATAGATTTCACATAAGGGCAATGATTACAGATAAACATAATCAATAAGCCATTTGGTCCTTTTAGCGAATTTAAGTCATAGTACTTTCCATCTACTCCCTTTAGTTTGAAATCAACTGCAGGTAAATTGAAGTCACAAATTGGGCTTTCAGTTCTCACCATGACATGTTTATTTTAAATTTACTCATGACCTTAGTATAGTTTGAATAATGTGTCCTGCCATCATTAAACCAAAAATATTGGGCATATAAGATATAGCTCCATTTACCGCTCTTGGCCTCCCTGGCGGCGATAGATCAGTTTCATTAACTGCCTTATGGGGAAGAGCCTTAATTTGTACTTCTGTAGAGTGAACCACTGGAAACTTTAATGAGGCGTGTTTATTTCTAAGTTGTCTTCTTAATTCTCTAGCCAGGCCACAATACTCTGTTTTATCCATTCTTGAAATGGTGACTTTCGTTGGATCAAGTCTTCCACCTGCTCCCATGCTAGATATTATTGGCATATCTGAACGATTACAAGCATCAATTAAATTTGTTTTGCAGGCAATAGCATCAATACAATCTGCCACAAAGTTCAAATCGGAATCAGTGGCAATTACCTCAGCTTCTTGACTATCAATAAACAGGTTTTTTTCATTAATAATAGTATCCGGATTAATATCTCTTAATCTTTGCGCAAGGACATTAACTTTTGACTCACCTAAAGTCGAATGAAGTGCAATAAGCTGACGATTCAGATCTGTTTTGGATACTGTATCAAAATCAATTAGGGTTAATTCGCCAATTCCTGCCCTGCAAAGAGATTCAGCGCAAGCTCCACCGACTCCACCAAGTCCAGCAATAACGACATGTGATTCAGCCAATTGAGCTAAACCCAGCTGACCCACTAATATTTCAGTTCGAGCACAACTTCCAGCCATTAACTAATCTTAAAAATATTAAAAGTATTTTGATCGCATTGTTCTATGACTTGATCAACGGTTATTTTTTTTATTCTTGCTACTCTTTCGGCAACTTGAATCAATTCATCGGGATTTTTCCTGTCATCTGTTTCAATGACTATCGATTCGATGGGCAGGAATTTAACGATATCATGCAGCTTGTATGCATGAGGATTGGTAAGAGAGGTTCCAAATCCAAATGAAAAATTGATTTTTAGTAAATTTTCAGCTTGTTGGAGGCTTCCAGAATAGGCATGGATTACGCCTCGTGATTTTGAATATGACTTAAGTAAGTCAGTGACGTCTTCTGTAGCATGAACTGAGTGAATGATTAATGGCAAGTCAAACCTTGTCGCTAAAGCAACTTGCTCGTCAAAGAAAAATCGTTGCGTATTTTGATCTTTTACCTTTGCATAATCTAATCCGCATTCTCCAACTGCAATAGGCTTTTCCTCTTCAATTCGAACTTCAAGGTCATGCAAATCAATCATTTGATGATCTTTTACAAACCATGGATGAATCCCAAGGGCAAAATAACTATTGTCATTGGAATGACAACATGCAATGACGCTATCCCAGTTATCTTTCCCAGTGGAAGGGATAATAACCCCAGTTGTTGAGCTTGATGGTGAATTAACGTTATCAAAATCTAAGTGTATGTGTGAGTTAAGCATTACTTCCTTTATGATCTAATGGATAATATAATAAAAATTTTTTCAATCAAAATAAATGCAGCTTTTTTCTAAAAAATTATCTGAAGTTAATCTAGTATTGTTAGTTGCAGCATTTCTAACTTTAACGGGTAATTTTACATTTTTAGAAAAAACATTGCAGATTTATCCACTATCTGAAAACTGGTTATTTGTAGGATCTTTATTTTTATTTTTATTCACTTTTCTATCTGCATTACTTATAGTATTGTGTTTTAGATGGTCACTAAAACCGATTTTAATCCTTTTACTGCTTATCTCTGCAGTTTTGACTTACAGTACCAATAACTTTGGAGTAGTTTTTGATCATAATATGATCACCAATACTTTTGAGACTGATACAAGTGAATTTAGCGATCTTGTCAGCATTAAATCATTAATTTATTTCTGCCTATTGGGCCTAATTCCATCAACTTATGTATGGAAAATCCAACTTGTCAAATCTTCAATTAAAACTCAATTATGGCAAAGAGTTAAGATGTTGTTGGCACTGATTGTTGTTTTTGTCATTGTTGTTTTATCTTTTTCTAAGCATTACACATCTTTTGCTAGAGAAAATCGAGATTTAAGACTCTATATCACTCCAACTTATTATTTGTACTCTTCAGTAAAGTTTATTAATTCTCAAATAGAGACAAGTGCTAAGCCATTTAAGGAGATTGGCTTAGACGCCAAAATTAATAAAAAGTCAGATAAAAGACGATTAGTCATATTTGTCATTGGAGAAACTGCTCGAAGGGATCGTATGTCAATTAATGGCTATGATCGGAAAACGAATCCCTATCTTGAGCAAGAGGATATTATCTCATTTAAAGAAATGACATCGTGTGGCACTGATACAGCGCTGTCAGTTCCATGTATGTTTTCAATCCTTGAACGTGGTAATTATTCTCATGCCAAAGGAAAAAATATGAGTAATGTGCTCGACCTAATAAGTCAGGCTGGAGCGAGTGTAATCTGGTTAGAGAATAACTCTAGTTCAAAAAGCGTTGCAGATCGAATTGAATTCAAAGACTATCGATCCTCTGAAAATAATCCTATCTGTAATCCAGAATGCAGGGATGAAGGAATGTTGATTAACTTACAGAATTACATTAATGAACAAAATAAAAGAGACACATTAATCGTGTTACATACTATGGGTAGTCATGGACCAGCCTACTATAAGAGATATCCAGAAGAATTTGAGGTATTCAAGCCAATCTGTAAAACAAATCAATTAAATGAATGTTCCAATGCGCAGATCAGTAATTCTTACGATAATACAATTTTGTACACTGACTATTTTCTCTCGAAGGTCATAGAGCTTCTTGAAAGCAATTCACAAGAATCAGACACTGCTATGTTTTATGTAAGTGACCATGGAGAATCACTAGGAGAAGGGGGGCTATATCTACATGGAATGCCATATTTTATGGCGCCTAATGAGCAGATAGATGTTCCAGCTTTTATGTGGTTAGATGAATCATTGTCTGAGGTTTTTAACAAAGAAAAGTTAAGAAAAAATGCTGAACTTCCTCAATCACATGACAGTTTATTTCATACATTGCTTGGATTAATGGATGTAGAAACTAAACTATATAAAAAAGAAATGGATTTGATGACAAAATAATTAGAATTCTGCCTCATATTGATTGCTAGATATTTGATGTATTTGCAATATGAAAACTTACATTAAGAATAAAAAGTGATTATAATAGTGCGCTTGTTCTAATCTGACGAAGATAATAGAGTTATGAAAACATTTAGTGCGAAAGCAGATGAGGTAAAAAGAGATTGGTTTTTAGTTGATGCGGACGGCAAAACACTTGGTCGTCTTGCGACTGAAGTTGCCTCTCGACTGCGCGGAAAGCATAAACCAGAATACACACCTCATGTTGATACAGGAGATTACATTGTTATTGTAAACGCGTCTAAGGTTGCAGTTACTGGTAACAAATATAATGACAAAATGTATCATCATCATACTGGATATGTGGGTAATTTAAAGTCGGTACCATTTAAAGAGTTACTCGCTAAGAAGCCTGAAGAAGTTATTCAGAAAGCAGTTAAAGGGATGCTTCCTAAAGGTCCACTTGGAAGAGAAATGGCAAGAAAAATGAAGGTTTTTGCAGGCGGTGAACATACTCACGCAGCCCAACAGCCGCAACTTTTAGATATTTAAGGCTTATTAATATGGCAGAAAAAGAAGTTTTTTACGCAACTGGAAGAAGAAAGACATCAGTTGCTAGAGTTTATATGACAAAAGGTAAGGGTGTTTTCACTGTTAACAAAAAGCCAATGGCTGAGTATTTTGGTAGAGAGACATCTTCAATGATTATCAATCAACCTCTTGATGTTGTTGAAATGCATAATAAATTTGATTTCAACATTATGGTTAGAGGTGGTGGTGACACCGGTCAAGCGGGCGCAATTAGACTTGGGGTTACTAGAGCATTGATGGCCTATGATGAGGCTACTCGTTCTGATCTAAGAAGTGCTGGACTCGTGACTCGTGATGCACGAGTTGTTGAACGTAAGAAGGTTGGTAAGAAGAAAGCGCGTAAGAGTGAGCAGTACTCAAAACGTTAATCTTGAGGCTAAAACTGATTCAAAAAAAACCCGCTCTAAGCGGGTTTTTTTATATATCTATTAGAATTCTAACTAGTTTAAAAAGTCATGTCTCTGGAGTTGATTAAAGTTTATGACTGATTTAATTGATTCAATATATTCGTCACCTGGGAAAGCATAGTTGCCAAGACCTTCAGCTAAAATAATTCCTGTGATTGGTTGATATTGTTCGCGCTGATTTTGTCTAATTGAACGAAGGTCTTCATAAGCATAGCTTCTATTGATATTTAATACATAATAATCAATACAATCATCTAATGAGTTAAAACTTGCCACTTCATGGGTTGCATCTTCTTCTCGTTTCATTGGCACAACGCCACAGCCTTTGGAAAAACACCAGATACCAAAATAGTTATTAAATTCCTTGGCGAATCTTGATCTTCCCCAGTTAGATTCATTCGCTGCTTGAGCGAGGACAAGTGACGGTGGAAGTATATCAATAACTTTTAATAATTCTTCTTTAGAAGCAGGCGTACTTAAGCGATATTTTTTTGCTAAATCATCTAATTGAGCATTGCTTAGCTCATCATTAGAGATAGCAATTCTTATTTCTATAATTTCATTATTTTTCTTTTGAATTGCTGGAAGAAGATAATTAAAAAAAACTTCTTTCCTAACGGTAGTACTTTCAATTGACTCAAAACTAGGTTTGAATGAAGAAAGAGATGCTGAAGACACAAGAGAACTAATTGTGAACAAAGACAGTAGAAGAAAAAGCGACTTCAGATTTTTAAAGATATTTCTATATTTATTGACCATTTGTTAATCAACTAACTATTGAAATTTGATGCACATTATCCTTTAAAAAATAGAGTAAGTTATTCTAATTGTTAAAAAATATTCTTAAGAAATTAGCTTACTTTAAACTAGTTAATTTAATGATTAAATTGGAGCTCACAAAGCCTCTTGTATAGATCAGAGCTGGTTAAGAGTTGCTGATGATTCCCTTCTGCAATAAGTTGCCCCTGATCAATAAGTAAAATACGATCTGCATGCATAATTGTTGCCAGCCTGTGGGCAATGATTAGTGTGGTTCTACCTTCCATTAGCTTCTTTAGTGCGTGTTGGACCTTTTGCTCACTATCAGCATCTAAAGCACTTGTAGCCTCATCTAGAAGTAAGATTGATGGGTCTTTGAGCATGGCTCGAGCAATTGCAATACGTTGGCGTTGTCCGCCAGATAAGCGAACACCTTGCTCACCTAAATAACTATTAAACCCCTCAGGCAGTTGCTCAATGAAGTTCAATGCAAATGCCTCTTTTGCCGCCTGTTTTATTTGATTTTTGCTAGCTGAGGGGTTGCCATAACTAATATTATGAGTTACATCTGCAGAGAAAAGTGTTGGCTGCTGAGGAACCACACCAATATTCATACGAAGATTTATTGGATCAAGATTTATTAAATCTATATCACCAACATCAATGCTTCCTTGAGAGGGGTCATAAAACCTCTGGAGTAATTCAAATATTGTTGTTTTTCCAGCGCCTGAAAGACCAACAATTGCGACAGTTTCACCTTTATTAACTTTAAAATTTAGTTGGTTTAAGGCAACCTCCTTTGGTCTTGAGGGATAACTGAAACTAACATTATTAAAGCTTAATGAAAGAGTTCCTTTTTCTAGTTTTTTGGGTTGAGCAGGAGGCGTAATTTGTGGTTTTTCAGATAATAGTTCAAGCAGTCTCTCTGTAGCTCCTGCAGCCCTTTGAAGCTGACCATAAATCTCAGATATAACGGCTACAGATCTTGCTACCATAATTGCATAAAAAACAAATGATGCTAGCTCGCCAGCTGATATTTCTCCATTTGCAACATCTTTGGCGCCAAACCAGATCATTGCTCCTAAGCCAGTAAAAACTATAATCATAGCAGCAGCTATCAGTAAAGAGCTTTGTAATATTCGTCTTTTGGCTGCAGAGAATGCCTTTTCAACCTCAACACTAAATGCATATGACTCTTCAGGCTCTCTAGTAAAGCTTTGCACGATCTTAATATTTTGAACAATCTCACCCGCATAGGTGCCAATATCTGCAACGGTGTCTTGACTTTTCCTTGAAAGGGTTCTGAGGCGACGACCATATATAGCCATTGGGAGAAGAATGACTGGGACACTTATTAATACAATTAAAGCCAGTTTTATATTGGTAATAATCATCATTATCAATCCACCAATAAATAAAAGTACACTACTTAATGCCATTGAAATTGAAAATCCAAAGATGGATTGAAGGAGGGTAGTGTCCGTTGTTAAGCGTGCATTAATTTCACCACTTCGATTGACTTCAAAGTAATGAGGGTGAAGTGTGAGAAGATGATTAAAAACGGCAAGGCGAACATCATTACTAATTCTCTCACCGATCCATGATATAAAATAAAATCTGATAAAAGTTCCGATAACGAGAGTCATGAGAACAAGCAAAATAACAAACAGCTCGTTCCTGCTAAGATTATAGATACCTTCATCAATGAAGAGTTTTATTCCTTGACCAAGCAAGAGGAAGGACAGAGAAGTGATGATGAGAGCAATAAAAGCAACAAATGCAATTTTTTTATAAGGCTTTATAAAAGAAGACAGCTGCAGAAGAATTCGTAAATCTTGCTTTTGAGTCTGATCTGAGTTCTCTATTTTTTTAGCAGTTAAGCCCATAATTAAGAATAGGATTTATAAACTTTTTACTCTTGACTTGGCTTTCTCAGAAGGAGCTCAGTAACTGCCTCTTTAGGAGTTGTCTTTCCTTCAGTAACGAGAAGAACTTGTTCACAAATAGGCATCTCAATTTGATTACTTCTAGCTACCTTCAGGACAAGTTTAAGTGCTTTAAACCCTTCAACAGTAGCATTAATGTTTTTGAGTGCATCGTCTGTAGAAATGTTGTTAGCGAGTTCTTTTCCAAATCGTCGGTTTCTAGACAAGTCATCTGAGCAGGTAAGGACTAGATCACCAAGACCTGATAGTCCTTGAAAGGTAACTTTATCTGCTCCCAATGCAACGCCCAGTCTCGTCATTTCAGCTAGGCCTCTTGTAATCAATGCAGCTTGCGTGTTAGCACCGAAACCAAGCCCACTAGCAATCCCTGCTGCAATTGCCAAAATGTTCTTAACAGACCCGCCAACCTGAACACCCACAATATCTGAATTTGTATAGGCGCGAAGGGTTTCTGTTTGAATAATATCTGACCAATAATCCCTTGTTTTTTCATCTTTCGAGGCAACAACGATTGCTGCTGGCTTTTCTTCAACAATTTCAGCGGCAAAAGTTGGTCCTGAGATGACGCATGGATGATGTCCTGTCAAATAGCGATTAAAGGTTTCATGAAGCAGATTTGCCGTTTCAGGATCAAAGCCTTTAGTGACCCAGGCTATCGGTATATCATTTACGTTATCTTTAATATTCTTAAGAACACTTCCAAATGCAGAGCTGGGTGTTGCTATTAGAACGGCCTTTGAGTGACTAATGACCTCGTAGCTGTAGCCAATAAAAATGTTTTGATTGTATGGCTTTGATAGGGCTGAATGTTGTTTACCTAGTGCATCGCTACTGGCTTTATCTTTCGTCAATAGAAATATTTTATCAAATTTATGACTTAGAGCGATAGCAAGAGCGCTTCCCCATGCGCCTGCTCCAATAATAGTGAGGGAATTGTTCATTGTGATTACTTGTCGATTGGAAGCTCAGCTTTAAGCCATGAATTAAAGCCACCTTTAAGGCTGTACACTTTCTGAAAGTCACTTTTGGAGAGAAGGTCTGCAATACGATCAGATCGGGTTCCACTCTTACAATAGACAAGAATATTTTTTGATTTTTCAAGAGAATCAATCTTCCCTTTAACCTGTCCCATAGGAATATTAATATCATTTAAAATAAATCCAGCATTACGCTCTTTTTCTTCTCTGACATCTAAAATAACGAGCTCATCATCATCCATTAAAGAAACAGCTCCATTAGTATCAACTACCTCATACTTTCTAAATTTCTCACTATAAAAATTTACTATGAGTAATATAATTAGTGCAAATAAAGTTCCTGTGAGTAATAACTCACCCTGTAAAAATTGAATAAATTCCATTGTTATTGATTGTCCTGTAAAAAAGTATTAAGCATTTGGTGTCCATGTTCAGTGAGAATTGACTCAGGATGAAATTGAACCCCTTCAATTGGATAGCTGGTATGTCTAACCCCCATTATTTCCTCAATTTCGCCAGATTCTTTATTAGTCCATGCGGTCACCTCAAAGCAATCTGGTAAAGACTCTTTTTCAGCAACAAGGGAGTGATATCGAGTTGCGTTGAGTGGATTTTTTAAACCTTTAAAGACGCTTTTTGAGGTGTGATGAACTGGCGAAACCTTTCCATGCATAATTTTCTGGGCACCGATAATTTTTCCACCAAAGGATTGAACTATTGCTTGGAATCCTAAGCAAACTCCAAGTATTGGATATTTGCCAGCCAGCTTTTCAATTAATTCCAATGAAATTCCTGCTTCGTTAGGTGTACAAGGGCCTGGTGAAATAACAATATATTGTGGGTTTAATTTCTGAATCTCACTCACTGAGATTTGATCATTTCTGTGGACAACAACGTCTTGACCGAGTTCACCGAAATATTGAACTAAGTTGTAGGTAAATGAGTCGTAGTTGTCGATCATTAATAACATGGAGTACCGCGCTTTAAGGCTAATTTAACTTTAATTATTTTACAGATAAAAAAGAAACAAAGTTAAGGCACTGAAAGAAGCAGCTAGTGTCTTTAAAACCAGAATCTTTAAGGCGTTCAATATGTATTGCCTTTGTATCAGTGATAAGAACATTTTCAATAGCTTGTCGTTTATTGGCAATTTCTAATTCACTGTACCCATTCTCTTTTTTAAAATCAATATGAAGATTTGTAATTTGATCTTGGGTTTCTTTATCCTCAAAATGAATTTTTTCACTTATGATTAACACCCCACCAGGGTTTAATCCCTCATAAATTTTCTTGATTAGATTAGAGCGATCCTTAACATCAATAAACTGAAGTGTTAAGTTTAAAACGACTATTGACGCATTTTCTATATGAATTTGGTTAATGTCAGCACAGGTTGCTTGTAAATTATCAATTTTACTTTCTAGATTCTGTTTACATTTACTGACCATCTCTTCTGAGTTATCGATCGCAAAAAATGTATTTTTTTGATGCTTATTATTTAGAGCTATTGCCAGTGAAATAGCGCCTGTAGATGATCCTAGATCGTAATAATTTGTATTATCTTGACCATACATTCTAGCAATAAGGCCAATCATTTGAATCATCGAATCATAGCCAGGAACTGACCTTCTGACCATATCATCAAAAACCTCAACAACCTCTTTATCGAAACGAAAATCAGCAATATCGATATTAGCGTTAAATAAATTATCACGCATATAATGACTCCAAAAAAATCTCTGTTACAAGTAAATTTGTTTTGCTAATTGTAAACGTTGAGCGCCTGGCCCATGAATTATTAAAACTTCCAACCTCAAGATGACCACGTTTAATTTCTGGATCATTAAATAAAATTTCCCCTAGTGGCCTAGAGCCAATTTTTAAAATATCTTTCGTATCATCTGTTAAAGGAATAAGAGAGCGTGCATTTACAACTGGTGTTTCAGATCCTATGAGTTCAACCTCTCTCACAATAATTTTTAGATTAGTTGTTGAACCCAGAAGCTTTAATTCACATTCATATGGGCTATTTTGCTCTTGTGAAAGAACGTTTACTCTAAAGTCATTGTACTTTTCTTTTAATTTATGCGTTAAGGATTGATTATCTAACAACCATCTGCCGACATGTTCAGGTATGTTTTCTTTAGGATCAAAAACCCGCCATTTAAATTTGTCTGGATTAAACATATTGGAGATATTTTACAAGAGTCTTATATTTTATAAAATTCTAAAATTATTTAAGCATCAAAATAGTGTGTTTTTTCTTCATCAATCCATCGATTAATAAGTGCGCTTTGGTTTTGTTCGCTCGCCTCTAGCATTTTGGCTGAATAATACCCAGCCTCTTTCAAAAGGTAAGCATCCCTGACTATGTTTGCAATCTTCATTGACGCTATCCCGGTTTGTTGTGTTCCAAGAATCTCCCCAGGGCCACGAAGCTCAAGATCTTTTTGAGCAATCATAAAGCCATCATTACTTTGACGCAGAATTTCGAGTCTCTGTTTGGCACTTTCACTCAGAGGCGATTGATACATCAAAATACATATACTCTTCTCTGAGCCTCTTCCAACACGACCCCTAAGTTGGTGCAGCTGAGCTAGACCAAGACGCTCTGAATTTTCAACAATCATTAGGCTTGCATTAGGGACATTAACGCCAACTTCAATCACAGTGGTGGCAACAAGAAGATTTATTTTCCCTTGTTCAAAGTCTTTCATTATGACTTCTTTATCTGATTTAGTTAATTTGCCATGAATCATAACAACTTTTAATTCTTGAAGATTTGAGGATAGGTAGTCAAATGTTTTTTCTGCAGATTCTGCCCTAAGAGCCTCTGATTCTTCTATTAGCGTGCAGACCCAGTATATTTGACGGCCATCATCTGATATTTTTTTAATTTTTTCAATGAGCTCATCTCTTCTAGAGTTGCTTAAGGCAACTGTCTCCACTAATTGACGACCTGGAGGTAACTCATCAATAACTGATGTATCTAGGTCAGCATAAGTGCTCATTGTGAGTGACCTTGGGATAGGGGTTGCAGTCATGACTAGTTGGTGAGGGGTATTAATGGCTTTCTTTGTAAGGGATAGCCTCTGATGAACACCAAATTTATGCTGTTCATCAATGATGACTAGGGATAAATCTTTAAAGCTGACACTGTCTTGGAAAAGCGCATGAGTCCCAATCACAACTTTTGCTTCGCCGCTCTCTATAAGACTCATCTGCTCTCTTCTTTCTTGGGTATTTTGAGATCCTGAGAGGTAGGCAATTTGAATATTTAAGGACTCAAGGTATTGAGTAAAATTTTGAAGGTGTTGGCGGGCCAGAATCTCAGTAGGAGCCATAATTGCAGCTTGAAAGTTATTCTCAACCGCTTGAATGAGAGCAAAAACTGCAACAATCGTTTTTCCTGATCCAACATCTCCCTGAAGTAGTCTTAGCATTGGCTCTGAACTAGCTAAATCATAATTAATTTCTTTAATGCATCGAGACTGCGCATTAGTTAAGTTGAAATCAAGTGAGTCCAGAAGCTTATCACTCAAAGTGTTATTAAGTATGAATGCATTAGTTTTTTTACCTTTTCGGGCTTTTTTAGTTTTCAATAGACTAAGCTGATGGGTTGCCAACTCTTCAATAATTAAGCGCTGCTGAGAGATATGTTTAAAGGCTTCAATCTGAATCAAGTTTTCATTTTTATCAGGATGGTGAAGAAGAAATAGAGAGTCCTTTAGGCTTGGCATTGACTGGTGAGTTATTGTTTCAAAATAATCATCAAGCATACTCATTTTTAAAACTTCAAGGGATTGATTAACCCATTGCTTCATTTTATTTTGACTAACTCCTGAGCATAGAGGGTAAATTGGGGTGAGGGTTGGCTCTAAGAGAGGGGTTTGATTTTGTGAAACAATGCGATATTCTGGATGATGCATTTCTAGGCCTTGATGGCCCATTTTGACTTCCCCAAAACTCTGTATAGTTTCCCCACGAACAAAAGCCTGTTTTTGATATTGGGTAAAATGAAAAAACCGTAAAAGTAATCTCTGGTTTTGATTATCAGACAGGTAGCAAAGAAGTTGTCTATTTCTAGAGGGAACAACCTCAATTCGATCAATATTCAGTTCAACTAATATCTCAGCATTTATGCTTGCATTTGAAAGAGGCGTGATTGATGTCTTATCTTGATAACGGTTAGGGAGATGAAAAACTAAATGCTCAAGGGTATGGATTCCTAGCTGATTTAATCTGTCAGAGGTTTTCTTCCCTAATCCTTTAATCGAGATGATTGGATCAGAGATTGAAGGCATAAATTTAGAAGCTGTAAGAGTCCGAACTAATAACCATAACGCCATCCATTTCTACACCAACACCTTTAGGGAGCTCTTTCACTCCAATCGCTGCTCTTGCAGGATAAGGCTCAGAGAAGTAAGTTGCCATAATCTCATTCAAAGCAGCAAAATTACTTAGATCTGTTAAAAAAATGTTCAATTTAACTATGTTACTTAAATTACCTTTTGATGCTTCACACAAAGCTTTAAGATTTTTAAAAACTTGATGAATTTGTTCTTCAATGCCTCCTTCAACAATTTCCATTGTCTCTGGAATAAGAGGAATTTGTCCCGAAAGATAAATTGTTGTTCCGCCGTTAGTAGCAACTGCTTGCGAGTAAATACCTATCGCAGCAGGGGCTTTATCAGTTGAAATAATATGTTTTTTCATGGCTTTAAAATAATGAAATAAATAACTTTAATTATATTCTGGATCATAAATTTTGGTGAACTCTTTTAGTGTTTTAATTTAATGTTTGATACTATATTTAATATTCCAAATTATTATTACAGCAGCAATTGACATAATAAGAGTTAATAAGATCGAGGAGTTGTAGTTATTATTTTGTTCATAAAGCCATCCAGCAATCGAAGGTGAAAGTAATCCTGCAGCGCCCCATGCAGTAAAGACCCTTCCATAGACCATGGCAGATAAATTATTTCCAACTAAGTGACTAACAAGAGTGGGATATATCGAAATCACTGCGCCATATATAGATGCTATTAGAATTAAAAAAATCAAAATCAAATTTATACTCGTCGTTATTGAAAGGATAAAAATGGAAAAAGAATTGACAATGAGTATTGTTAGAAGAGGGCGCTTGCATCCAAATTTATCTGACAGCCACCCAGCATATATACCGGCAATACCACTTCCAAGTGTCATTAGAGTAATAGCTGTTACTGAAATGATTGAAGAGCCTCCATAAGAGCTTATTAATGGAACAGCATGCCCAATAATCATAAGACCAGCAAAGACTCCTAAAAAATAACCAGTCCAGAGCTTTAAAATTTTAGGTTTGATAGAACTATTTTTATTAGACATATTAGCGAGGGAATTAATCTTGACTTTGGAGGTAATAAATAAGAATAGACCAACAAAAGTAGCACACGAAAGAATTCCTAACCCCATAACATATCCATTTTCAAAGCCAAAATGTTTAAATAACATAGGATAGAGCATAGAAAATACAACAGCACCAAATGCGTATGATGCAGTCACCAAGCCAAGTGCAAAGCCGAGCTTTTTGTCTTTAGTTATGGAGGAGACAATGTACAGAGAGAGTCCATAACCAAGTCCACTTGAGAAGCCAAACAGAAAGCCGTAGCCAATAATCCATCCAAACCAGCTTCCTGAATTTGAGAACAATAAGCCAATGATCGGAAGGATTGCAATAAGTGTTATTAAAACATTGGGTGAAAATTTACGATAAAGAACATGGCCAAAAAATACCGCCAATGTGACATTAAGTAGCCCAGTCGAATAAACAAAGCTTGATGCCATCCTTCCAACACCAGCTTGCATCTCAATATTTTGTATGAGGGTGCTGAATGCATGGATAGTACCCATACAGAAAGTAACTAAAAGGCAAGCAATTAAAGCGAGAAGTCTTCCATTCTTATTTTTTAGGTTTTGAGTGCTCATTTAACAAACTATACATTATTATTAAATGAAAAATAAGTGAGCTTAGTGAGGTGTGATGCCGCGGATTTTTTCTGATCTGCGACGAAGCATCTCAAGTGTTGAAAGTAATAAAATAGAAAATATTACCAGTATCGTTGCTGCAGCGAGAATTGTTGGACTGATTTCATTACGAATTCCAGACCACATTTGTCTCGGGAGCGTGTATTGATCTGGTCCACCTACAAAGAGCACAATGACTACCTCATCAAAGGAAGTAATAAAGGCAAAGAGGGCGCCTGATATAACACCTGGTGCAATGAGTGGGGCTTGTATCTTGAAAAAATTTCGAAGTGGTGAGCCACCTAAATTAGAAGCTGCTCGCATTAGATTATTATCAAAACCGGCAAGTGAAGCTGTAACCGTTATTACTACGAAAGGTATGCCCAAGATCGTATGCGCAATAATCAGTCCTGGAAGCGTAGCAACGAGGTTTACTTTAGCAAAAAAGAAAAAAGTGCCCGCAGCAGTAATGATTAGAGGAACAATCATTGGAGAGATCATGAGCGCCATGATTAAACGGTTAAAAGGCATATGTCGATTAGACAAACCAAGCGCTCCAAGTGTACCTAATACGCTTGCAAAGAAGGTGGCGAACACAGCAATAATAGCACTATTTTTAAAACCAATCATCCACCGATCTGTACACACCGTTGTTCCTGAGTTTGCACTGCAAATGCCAAACAGCTCCTTGTACCATCGAGTGCCATAACCTTCAAAATTAAAAGACCAGGTCTCAAAACTAAAGATTTTCATTTCTGGTACAAATTGTAGAAAAACAGAATTCGTAAATGAGAGCGGAATGACAACAATGAGAGGCGCTACAAGGAAAAATAGTACTAGCCCACAAAATGTCCTATACGTATAGAACCAAAGTTTTTCTCGAGGAGTTATGTAAGAAGGAAATTTCATAGTTAACCCATTTTCAAATTATCAATTCCAATTAGTCGATCATAAGCCCAATATAGAATCAAAACTGCAGCAAGAAGAAGTGCTCCCATAGCAGCTGCAAGACCCCAATTCAGTGTTGTCTGCATTTCTCGGGCAACAAAGTTACCTATCATCAGACCGTCTTTTCCACCGACTAACTCTGGTGTTATATAGTAGCCAATCGCAACAATAAAGACTAATATGCATCCAGCACCAATACCTGGAACCGATTGAGGCATATAAACACGAATAAAAGCCCTGGTAGGGGTTGCCCCAAGGTTTTGAGCTGCCTTCATATAGCTTGGAGGGATTCCCCTCATCACGCTATAAATTGGAAGAATCATAAATGGCAGAAGTACCTGCGTCATTACTATAATGGTACCTGTAAAGTTATACATCATAGGAATTCGATCTTCATCACTAAAGCAAAGATCAATATTAGTTTCTCCAAAAAATGGTAGATTGACCATACCCTCAAAGCATGGAAGGATAGTGATAAGCGTATCATTTACAACACCATTTTGCTGAAGCATAATCATCCAAGCAACAATTCTGACGAGTAGTGATGTCCAAAAAGGCATCAAAACACAAATCATCAGAAGATTCGATGTTCGCATTGGGAGTGTGGCTAGTAAATACGAAACTGGATAGGCAAGAAGTAAACAAAAAATGGTTACCATTAAGCTGACTTGAAGCGTTCTCATCCAAATCGTTTTATAAATCTTTAAATGCTCTTTCTTTTCGATAATATTTTTGTTTGCATCGTATCTTAAGTCGACTGCATTAAGATAATATCCCATAGTATAAGGGTCTTTCATTGCACCGAGTGACTGCCAGAACTCAACCTTACCCCAGCGTTTATCTCTCTTGATCATTTTTTCTTTGTAAGGTGCTTCCCATTTATAGGGCTTGATTTCTTCCTTGGATCTCTTGTCAACTTTTATAGCTTCTTTGACTGTCTTTAATAATAGGCTTCGCCAACCAGAAAATTCATAAGTCATCCGAGTACCGGATTGACCCAGAAGATTCTTACCAATATTTTTACCTTCACTGTTTTTTAATTTGTGAGTGATTCTGATGTCATTTATGACTGCAGCAAACATTTCTTCACTAGGAATTGTAGATTTGTCTTCCCATAATTCATACTGAGCAAATGTTTGAGGTAGTACTTTATTTATATTTATATCATCAATACTTCTTGATAGTAGCGATCCTATTGGCGTAACAAACATAATTAATAGGAATAGAAGAGGAGGTAATAGAAGAAGGAACGAGCGAATTTTAGAACGACGCAGGGACTTTCTTAAACTTTCTTTGAGGGGTACACCATCATTCGTCAGTAACTGACCCTGAGAATCTATAGTGGAATTATCACTCATATAAACACCAATACGTACAAAATTTATAGTTAAGTTTTAAGAAAAACAGGCCAGTAAAAAACTGACCTGTTTTCAACGAGATTAAATATATAAACTCGTATTAGGGTTAGCTAATTAATTAGCCATCCATGCTGCATAACGGTCGTTTACTGCTTGACCATTATCTGCCCACCAATCTGGGTTAGCAAGGATACCACCTTTCATATGCTCATCTGTATTAGGCATATGCTCCATGATATTTACACCAGTATTGAACCATGGCTCACCGGCTTCCATTAGAGGAAGAGCAGATGGACGCATAGGACCATAGTTGATCCATTTAGCTTGATCTGCTTGTGCCTGAGTACTTGAAGCATGTACTAGGAAGTGAAGAGCTGCAGTCCAAGATGGAGCTCCACTCATAAGCACTAACCATTCCTCTTCTAGAACTTGTCCATCCCAGACAGTAACGTAGTCAGCACCGTCATTTAGAACAGCACCACCGATACGTCCGTTGTAGGCTAGTGACATTGATACCTCACCAGAGTTAACTAGATCGAGTGGCTTAGCGCCTGCAGACCAAAATACTACGTGGTCTTTGATTGAATCAAGTTTATTGAAAGCACGATCCTGTCCTTCTTGAGTACTTAGTACATCATAGATATCAGGAATTGCTACACCGTCAGCATACAAAGCCATCTCAACGATAGCGTTAGCCCAAGTGTGAACACCACGCTTGCCTGGGAACTTTTCTACGTCAAAGAAGTCTTGGATAGTAGAAGGTTGCTCACCAGAGAACGTATCCGCTTTGTGGAAAGGAACATATGACCACCAGATCTGCGGAACAACACAGTCATTTGGAACGTCAACCATTAAGTCTTGGTCCATTGGTGTGCCATCAGGCGCAGGTAAGAAGATGCTTCTATCTAGCTCTTCAAATAGGCCTTCATCACAACCTGTACGAGCTTGAGATGGAAGTACGTCAACGATATCCCATTGAACATTTCCTGATTCAACTTGAGCACGAACTTCACCCAGACCACCGTTGTAACTGATCATGTTAACGTTTCCACTTGAATAAGTATCAACGTAGGCTTTTTGTTGTGAAGCTGAATAGCCACCACCCCAAGAAACCAAAGTTACATCTGCTTGCACTGCACCAGCCAACATCGCTGTTGAAATAGCACTTGCAACCAGAGTTTTTGATATTACATTTTTCATTTATATTTCTCCT
Organism: Candidatus Pseudothioglobus singularis PS1; assembly: GCF_001281385.1. Classification (NCBI taxonomy): domain Bacteria; kingdom Pseudomonadati; phylum Pseudomonadota; class Gammaproteobacteria; family Pseudothioglobaceae (SeqCode); genus Pseudothioglobus (SeqCode); species Pseudothioglobus singularis (SeqCode). The sequence goes on along the minus strand of NZ_CP006911.1, from coordinate 1,426,636 downwards.
TATGTTAAATCTAGACTTTATCCATCTAAAGCTAGACAATCCTCCGACATCCAACCGATATCAACTTGTTTACCTTCTTTGAGGGTCACATTATCAATTGAATTTGGAATTTTGACGATAAAATCGTCATGTCCACACACACTAAAGCGTGTGCGAATATGGTCACCATGATAGATTAATTCTTCTACCTTGGCTGAATACGTGTTTGGGGTTTTACCTTTAGAAGGAGAAACCATAATTCTTTCAGGTCTTAACGATAAGGTAGCTCGGTCACCGGCCTTATTAACGTTAACCTTTGTGGCTATAACTATATCTCCTGAGTCAGTTTTAACAGTTGCCTTATCACCATCAATGGATTCAACATTTCCCATCAATCGATTATTTTCACCAATAAAATTAGCTACAAAAGCATTTTCAGGTTTTTCATAAAGATCCTCTGGAGAAGAGCACTGTAAAACGACACCATCATCAAATACTGCGATTCGATTTGACATCGTGAGCGCTTCAGTTTGATCATGGGTAACGTAGACTACGGTTAATCCAAGACTCTCATGCAGATGTTTAATTTCGTACTGCATTTGCTCTCTTAAATTTTTATCAAGTGCGCCTAAAGGCTCATCCATTAAAACTAAATCGGGATCAAATACGAGAGATCTTGCTACTGCAACACGCTGTTGTTGTCCTCCAGATAGTTGCATTGGGCGTCTATTACCAAAATCACCAAGCTGAACCATATCAAGAGCACGATTAACCTTTGCTTCCCTCTCAGCTTTACCCATTTTGCGAACTTCTAGTGGGAATGCCAAATTCTCAGCAACCGTCATGTGTGGGAAAAGTGCATAGTTTTGAAACACCATTCCAATGCCTCTTTTGTGAGGAGGGACATTATTGATCGGCTTATCTTTTAAGTAAATTGTTCCATTTGTAGTTGGTTCAAAACCTGCAAGCATCATCAGGCAGGTCGTCTTTCCAGAACCTGAGGGTCCTAACATAGTAACAAACTCCCCTGGAGCAACATCTAGGTTGAAATCTTTGACAACCAGTATCTCACCATCATAACTTTTTTGAACGTTTTCAAATTTTACTAACGGTTCTGTATTACTCATAAATAAACACTTTTTTAACAAAAAAAAATACCAAGATGAAATTAATCACCTTTATATGGTTTTAAGAGATTGAAATTACATCAAACTTTTGCTACAAATTTACTTTAATAAAAGCCTTTTGTAAAGCGCAAATCGAGCTTAATTCAACAAAAATCCTCAACACTAAAACGAAATATACCATATTGATTGGAGTGAATGTTTCCAATATTGGAACAAAAACAATGCATTTATTTTGATTCTAAAGTTTATTGATGATTTAATTATTTCAAAATACATTAAACATTCATAAAAAAAGGCGGCTATAAGCCGCCTTATTAAAACTAACAATTATTAGTCTTCTACTTTTTCGCCCATAATGGCGCTCAAAATTAAAACAGTTAAACCACCTGTAGTAATTGCAGAGCTAAAGATACTGCCCATGAGCTTGCCAAATGTACCACCAATATTGCTCGCTAAAGCACCAGCAAATTGCGGTACTAAGAGAACACCTAGGCCCATACCAAATGAAACGGCTAGGATCAACATATTTCGACGGTTCATGTCAACTGTTGAGAGAATTTTAATTCCCGCAATAGCGACCGTACCAAACATCACGATAGTTGCACCGCCAAGAACTGATGCTGGAAGTGCCCTCAATATTGAGCCTACATGTGGAAATAAGCCCATTAGTATTAAGATTCCACCAATCCACACACCCACATGACGACTAGCAATACCAGTTAGATGTATCACGCCATTGTTTTGACTGAAAGTTGTATTTGGGAAAGTATTAAAAACTGCAGCGATTGCAGAATTAACACCGTCACCTAGGACACCATTCTTGATTCGATTGATATAGCCCTCACCTTTAACATCTTGCTTGGATATCATGCAGTTTGCAGTTATATCACCAGAAGATTCAATGGCTGTAATGACATATATTAACGCAATAGGTATGAAAGCAATAATATCAAAATCAAATCCATACCTAAATGGTATAGGGATGCTTATAGATTCTTGAACAGCAAATACTTGACTTGTATTTACTTCTCCCATGGCTAAGGCAATAATAAATCCAATTACTAAGCCAATAACAATTGAAGATAAACGGATCCATTGATTATTTGAACGGTTCAAAATAATGATTGAGATCATCACTATAAAGCCAAGTGCTATTTTAGATAATGAGCCCCAGAACTCAGGTTTATTATCCAGTAGCCACTGTCCACCACCTAGATCAGTCAAGCCAACTTTGATGAGGCTGATTCCAATGATTGTTATGACTGTTCCAGTCACGATTGGTGTGATGAGTTTTCTGAGTTGCGGTAGAAACTGACTCAAGCCGATTTCTATAAATGCTCCCAAGAAACACACACCCATAATCATTGCAAGAATTTCCTCTGGTCCACCGCCTTGTGCTTTCGCTAAAAAGCCGGCTGCAAGAACTGAGCTAAGAAACGCAAAGCTTGTTCCTTGGACACAGATCATTCCAGCACCAACATTCATTGGTTTTTTAGCTTGGATGATTGTGCCAACTCCTGAGACCATTAGCGCCATACTGATTAGATAAGGTATTTGCTCACCAAGTCCAAGTGCACCACCAATGATTAAGGTCGGCGTGATAACACCAACAAAACTTGCAAGCACATGTTGAAGTGCGGCAAAGAACTTTTCAGCAGGTGGCGGATCTGCTTCGAGTTCGTAAATTAACTCTGAATCACTCATATTAACTCCCCTTTTAAGTTAAAAAATGCTGACAGGAATTGTCAACAAGTGACATATTAACACAATTTTTTTAGGGTTTTAATTGATATTTAATGAAAAAATATCATTGATTTAAACTCTCTAATTTAGATTAGTATCTTAAGTGATTGTTGTGATTGTTGTGATTGTTGTGATTTATTTGATGGTGCCCGGAGCCGGAATCGAACCGGCACGGAGTTTAACCTCCGCAGGATTTTAAGTCCTGTGTGTCTACCAATTTCACCACCCGGGCAGAGATGTTTGGAGAACGGCAAATTATATACTATCGATAATAATTATTTTTATCATTTATTATTGAAGATACTATCCAAATCTTAAAATCTTTCATTAAGCCATTCAATAAAATCGGTGGTAGTTTGATCCCGATTGATTTCGTTTAAAGTTTCATGACGAGTGCCCTCTAAAATTGAACTAGTGACATCTTTCATCCCTTGATTTTTAAGTTTTGTAGCAAGTTTAATCATATCTCTTCCATTATTTGTGCATGGATCTTCAGCACCTCCAATAATATGAACTGGAAGGTTATTAGATAATCTTATTAGGTTATTTTTATGTCCGGCGTAAAAAACACCCTCTAGGATATCCATCCACATTGATATGGATGCTTCAAATCCGCAAAGGGGGTCATCTACATAAAGGTCAACTTCTTTTTCATCTTGTGAGAGCCAGTCAAATTCGGTTCGATTGGGTTTAAATTTTGCATTCCAAGCCCCAAAAGAGAGCTTCCAAGCAAAGAGGCTTGGTAAGTGAGTTTTTCTAAAAATTGATTCGAGAGATAGAATGACTCTAGATGCTCTTGGTAATAAACCAGTTTCAATTCCACTATTCCAGCAAGCTAAGGCATTAACATGTTCAGGGTATTTGAGAGCAAAATTCAAATTTACGATGGAGCCAAGAGAGTGACCAAAGCAAATGACGGGTTTATTCTGATGACTTTTTTTTGCCAGCTTTACTATTTCATTTTGATCTTCTAGGATTAACTCAAAGCCATTTGATTTAGCAAACACACCTTGAGACGCATCATGAGCCCGTGTTTGACCATGGCCTCTTATGTCATGAGTGTAGACTGCATAACCTGATTTACAGAGTTCATTTGCAAATCTTTTATACCTCAGTGCATGCTCAACCATTCCATGAGAAATATGTATGATTGCCTTTACCTCATTATTTGGAATCAGACTGTAGAGATTAATTTGTGATCCAGTTTGACTTTGATAAATTTCATTTTTCATAAATATAGCCTTTCTTTCAGAGTGCAAAATAATTCTGTAAAATTTACTATTTTAAATCGCAATTCTCGAGGATATTTCTTTGATCATTAAATTAATATTGGTTTTGTTATTAGGCTGGACTGGGTTTAGTCTTATTAAAAGGTTTAAGGTTTCAAACTCAAATCGATCATCTCAAAAAGGTGCCGGTCAAAAAATGGTTGCCTGTGTCATTTGTGACACTCATGTTCCTGAGTCTGATGTTGTTATTAAAAATGGTAAAAATTACTGCTCAAAAGAGCATGCGGAGTAAATTGAAATGAAGTTTCTATTAGATTTTGGTCCTATCGTTCTATTTTTTATAGTCTATAAGTACTATGGACTTTATGCAGCAATTTACGCAATGATTGCATCAACATTTGTTCAAATTATGTACTCAAGGGTAACAACTGGAAAATTTGTTACATCACAGGTTCTCACTTTTGCTCTTCTTGTTGTTTTTGGAGGAATTAGTATTGTTCTTAGAGATCCAGCATTTGTCATGTGGAAGGTGAGTGTTCTTTATGTAATTTTTGCGGCAGTTCTTATTGGAAGTAACTATGTAGGGAGTAAAACTTTACTTGAAAGGATGATGGGTAAGGAGCTTCAGTTGCCCAGAAACACATGGGTTAATTTAACTTGGTTTTGGAGTTTGGGATTTATTATTATTGCCATCATTAACGCTTTTTTTGTCAATACAGCCCTCAGTGCGAGAAATCTATTCTTAACTAGTGGTTCAATAGTTAATCCTAAGATAGATCTGAAAAATTTTGACTGTAGCCAGAGCCCGCTTGAAAGCCTTTGTTTAATCGCTCAAAGCTCAGAAGAATCTTGGGTGAACTTTAAATTGTTTGGTACCTTGGGTCTTACTTTAGTTTTAATCATCATTACAGTATTAATGCTCAGTAAGCACATTAAAGAGAAGCAAACTGATTCCTAGTTAATTTCTTACACAGATTAAATTCTCTAATTGGAGAGATCCTTGTCAAAAATAGGTGCACTCGTAGCATACAAAAGTAAACCAGCAAAAGTGGTCTCTGCAACAATGCATAAATATGAGATCACTTTTTCAGATGGTACTAGCCAGAAAGTAAGAGAGAAGGATTTTCGTTTTATTCACCCTGAATTTAATACAATCAACCAAAATTGTCCTGATGTAGATGCTTCAATTTTGTCCGATTTGGATGCTGAGTCATTGCCACTTCAAGAGATTACTGAGTGGCTTTTTGATGACTTTACCCCACAAAGTGCCTGGTATGTTTACTTGATGAGTGAAGATAGTTTGTATTTTTACTGGAATAAGGATTTATTGATTCTTAGAACTCCAGAGCAAATTCAATCAATTAAGAATCAAAGAAAAGATAAAGCATTAGAGCAAGAAAGCTTAAATAGGTGTATTAAAAACCTAGAAAATAATTTATTTGATGGTGAGGATATTTTTTGGATTAATGAGGTAGAACAGGTTGCCCTTAATCAATCGAAGCACTCTAAGGTAATGAGTGCTTTATCAATCGAAAATTCACCAGAAAATGCCCACTCGTTACTTCTTAATATTAATTATTGGTCAGAGTTCAATAATCCCTACCCACAGAGAAATAAAATTTATCCTGATGCAGATTTAGAGTTTGATGCAGTCAAGTTAGATAGAAAAGATTTAACTCACCTGACGTGTCTTGCAATTGATAATAGCTATTCCAGTGATGCAGATGATGCAATCAGTATCGATGGAGATAGAATATGGGTTCATATTGCAGATGTAGCTAGTTTTGTAGAAATTGATAGTGAACTTGATATATTTGCAAGGAAAAGGGTATCTAATCTTTATCTCCCAGATCAAATTTTTCATATGCTTCCACCAAGGCTATCTGAGGCTTGTTCCTTGGGAGCTAATGACGTGTCAAATGCTATTTCAATTGGATTCGTGCTCAATGAATTTGAAGTCCATGATATACAAATTTACTTGAGTGAAATTAAGGTGACAAAAATGAGCTATGAGGTAGCTGATGAGGAAATCAATTCAAATAAAACTTTAGCTTCATTAAATAAAATAGCTATAGCTCATAAAGCTCATAGAGATACTAATGGCGCCATCCAACTCAATCTTCCAAATACGGATATAAAGCTTAAAGATAGTAAGGTTCACATTTTTCCTCAAACAGTTAGCGAGAGCAGAAGTTTGGTCTCAGAGATGATGATTCTTGCGGGGCGAGTCATTGCAGAGTTTTCAGTTGAGAATAGTATATCAATGCCCTATCTATCGCAAGAGCCAGGAAATTTCAGTGATGAAGTTATTAAAAATATTAATAACCTTTCTCCCCTTTTTCGAAAAGAGGCTGCAAGAGGGTTTAATAGATCTAAACTATCTGTGAAGCACTCATTACACTCAGGATTGGGTTTAGAGGCTTATTTAAGAGTAACAAGCCCGATGAGACGCTATCTAGATTTACTAGTTCAGCAACAATTGGTTAGATTTCTTAATAAGAGTGATCTATTGAATGATAGTGATATTAAAGAGAGAATTAAAGTGGTCAATGCTTCAGTTTCAAAAGTCAATAAAGCCACAAGACAGAGTGTTGAGCACTTCAGATGCCTTTATTTCAAACAAAATAAACAATGGGAAGGAGAGGGGGTTATTGTTGAAGTTAAAGGCCAAAAGGCTTCTGTATTAATTCCTGAGCTTGCAATGATTACTCAAGTCAAATTCAAATCAAAAGTTGAGTTAGAAGAAGAGATTAAGCTGAAGGTTATTTCAAGTAATTTGTTTGAGAGATCAATTGATTTCAAGCCACTCTAACTTGTTATCTAACTTTATTGCGTTGCCTTTTTGAGTCGACCAGTCACCTAAAACATGCCTAGTGTAATTGCTATCATTATGAGTATTTTGTCTGTGCGTATGTCCATGAATGAGATCATAGCCAGGGTATTGGGACATTAATAAATCGGTTGCATTTTGATTTATATCCATAATTTTTTCAGATTTATAAGCCTGCGCCTCAATACTTTTCTTTCGCAGTTGTCCTGTTAACTTAAGCCTCATATTTTTTGATAAATTTAAAAAAATGAACTGAATGATTGGATTTCTAAGGACTTTCTTTAATTTTTGATAGTTTATATCATCAGTGCAGAGGCTATCCCCATGAATTAAAAGGTATTTTTTTGAGTTATGCTCAAGTTCAAATGGTTCTTTGATTAGCTTACAACCAGATTCTTTTTCAAAATTTTTTGATAGTAAAAAATCACGATTACCAGCCATAACAAAAACATTTGTTTTGTCTGAAAGATTATTAAGGATCGAGGTGATCACTTTATAGCTTGCTAGAGAAGCATCATCTCCAATCCAGGAGTTAAAAAGATCTCCTAAGATAAAAAGTTGATCTACTTTTGAGGCCTGTTCAATACAAAAATTTTCAAACAGCTTGACCTTATCCAGCTCAACATTTGTTAGATGGAGATCAGAAATAATTAATGTGCTCAGCATATTTTATTCGCGCTAGAGTTCATCTAGCACAATGAAATTAATCTTGTATCGTTGCCTTTAAAATAATGACAGCTTCGCCTGGAACATCAGCATGTCCTCCAAGGTTGATTGTTTCAACTTTTTCAATCTTATCAACGATATCTTGACCTGCAACTACCTCACCAAAAACGCAGTATCCCCAGCCATCCTGGCCAGGAAAATCTAAAAACTGATTATCATTTGTGTTTATAAAAAACTGTGAACTAGCTGAGTGAGGAGCCATTGTTCTAGCCATAGCAAGACTATATTTGACATTCTTTAAGCCATTCTTAGCTTCATTCTCAATTGTAGCCTTTGTTGTTTTTTGGACCATGTCTTCTGTCATACCGCCACCTTGAATCATAAAGTTTGGAATCACTCTATGAAAAATAGTGCCATCAAAGAATCCTTCTTCCACATAATCGGTGAAGTTTTTGGCAGTAATTGGTGCTTTTTCAGCATCAACAGTAATATGAATTTCACCCATATTGGTCTCTAAAATAATCATGTTTAATCTCAGTTAATTTAAAAGATGGAATTATAACTTATTTAGTTAACACTACTTTCATTAAGAGCAGTGTTCAAGTATAATTCATTCTTTTTTTTAACAATCATATTAGGATTTGTTATGTACGCAGTAATTAAAACAGGTGGAAAGCAGTACCGAGTATCTGAAGGTGAAATACTAAAGATTGAAAAGCTTGAAGTCGAACCTGGAAAAAAAGTTACCTTTGACGAGGTGTTGATGGTTGCAGATGGTGACAAAGTTCAGGTTGGTTCGCCGCTTGTTGCAAAGGCAACTGTCGAAGCTAAAGTCATTTCTCAGGGTAAAGGTAAAAAAGTACATATTCTAAAATTTAAACGTCGTAAGCACTCCATGAAGCAACAAGGACATCGTCAGTTGTTCACAGAAGTACAGATCGATAAAATTAAGGCATAAGGAGTAATTTATGGCACATAAAAAAGCTGGCGGTAGTACTAATAACGGTAGAGATTCGGTATCCAAAAGACTTGGTGTAAAACGTTTTGGTGGTCAAGCAGTTCTTGCAGGAAATATTCTTGTTCGTCAAAGAGGCACAAAGTTCCACCCTGGAACTAATGTCAAGAAAGGAAAAGATGATACATTGTTTGCAGTTGCTGATGGAAAAGTCCAATTTGAAAAGAAAGGCAAATTTAATCGTCAATATGTCTCGATTCAAACTGCCTAATTGTTAGATATTTATTATTTAAAAAAGCGCCTTCAGGCGCTTTTTTATTATTAATCTCACTTATAATTTACTTCATTATGAAATATTCAATCGTTTTTCCTGGCCAAGGGTCACAATCTTTAGGAATGCTATCTGATCTAAATAGTAACTTTTCAGTTGTAAATGAAGTTTTTCAAGAGGCAAGTGACTCTATTAGTGTTGATCTTTGGAAGATCATTAATAATGATCAAGAGGCACTTAATCTTACTGAAAACACTCAGCCAATAATGCTTGCTGCAGGATATGCTACTTATAAGGTTTTGTCAGAGGAGATTAGTCTGACTACTGTATCTATGGCTGGCCATAGTTTGGGAGAGTACACTGCACTGGTAGCATCAAACACTATGAGTTTTTATGATGCGATTCAATTAGTTAGAAAAAGAGGTGAATTAATGCAAGCAGCTGTTCCAAATGGCACAGGTTCAATGGCAGCAATACTTGGTCTAGAAGATAAGGTTATTGTTGAAATATGTCAAAAAGCTAGTAATAGAGGAATTGTTGAAGCAGTTAACTTTAATTCTCCAGGGCAAGTTGTTATTGCTGGTGAAAAAAATGCAGTTTCTCATGCTTGTAAACTTATGAAAGATGTTGGAGCAAAGCGCGCGCTAGTTCTTCCAGTAAGTGTCCCATCCCATTGTTCTTTGATGAAAGATGCTGCTGCTGAATTTAAAACTTATATAGATCATGTTGACTTTAAGGATGGAAATGTTAAAGTGATTCATAATGTCGACGCAAATTTTGGAAGTGATATTGAAAATATAAAAGATAAGTTGGTTGACCAACTGTATATGCCAGTTCTTTGGACTGACTCAGTAAAAAAGATGAAGGGTTCAGGTGTGAAGAGGCTTATTGAGTCAGGGCCTGGTAAAGTCCTTACAGGGCTTACAAGGCGTATAGATAAATCATTAAGTGCTTCAGCTATAATAGATGTAAGTTCATTAAAATCTACTATTGAGGAGATATCAAATGCTTGATGGAAAATTAGTTCTTGTTACTGGTGCATCCAGAGGAATAGGTAAAGCAATTGCATTAACTTTAGGTGAGGCTGGAGCAACTGTTATTGGAACAGCGACTACTGAAAATGGCGCTGATAATGTTTCAAAAGTTTTTGCTGAAAATAAAATATCTGGAAGAGGTATAAAACTAGATGTTACTGATAATGAGCAAATTTCTAGTTTGCTTAAGATTGTAAATGATGATTTTGGATCTATTGATATTCTTGTTAATAATGCTGGTATTACCAGAGACAATATACTTCTCAGAATGAAAGATGATGAATGGGAGGATATTATCGATACAAATCTTTCTTCAGTATTTAAGATGTCAAAATCTGTATTAAGGGGGATGATTAAAAATCGTTCAGGAAGAATTATTTCAATTACTTCAGTCGTTGGAGCCATGGGAAATGCGGGACAGTCAAATTATGCAGCAGCTAAAGCTGGGATGATAGGCTTTACAAAGTCATTGGCAAGAGAAGTTGGAGTTAGAGGGATAACTGTCAATGCAATAGCGCCTGGATTTATCGAAACTGATATGACTGATAGCTTGCCTGATGAACAAAAAGATGCTTTGGCTTCTCAAATTCCAATGGGGAGATTGGGAACTCCTGATGAAATCGCACAGGTAGTATTATTTCTAGCAGGGGATAGTGGATCTTATATTACTGGCCAAACCCTTCATGTAAATGGTGGTATGTATACTGTATAAAAAACTCTATGTTTTGAGCTCTCTATTTATATGGATAGAATTTTTTAAAAATACCAAAAAAATACTAAATATGCATCCAATAACAAAACCTAATGATATTATTAATTTATTTTTTGGCATTATAGTTATTGTCCTTATATCACCAATAGTTTGACTGCCGATTATATTTTGACTATTAAGTATCTCTAATTTATTCAATAAGGCTGACTGTCTTTGATTTAAATTAAATAATTTATCAGTAGCTCCTGCATTCTCATTCAGAAGATTTAAACGACTAGTTGCTTGAGCTTCATGTTTTAAGTTTTCAATAATATTTAGATAAGTGGATTGATTTAGGTCTGATAATTTTAACTTGATATAAGATATCTCTGCTTTTATGCTTTCAATCTCAACAGTTAATAAATTCTTTTTCTTCAAATAAATTAATTTAGAAAGACGATTATGACGCTCATAAATGTAATTAATAATACGATTCAATAGCTCTTTATTTGTTTCAGATGACTTTGAAGTGAATTCAAATTTAATTAATTTATTTTCTAAAGCCTGAATTGTGAGAGCATCATGTAAATAATCATCCAGATTTTTATATATTAAGTCTACTTTTAAGTTTTCAGTTAAGATAGAAGGTGTTTCAATTATCTCTTTAACCCCGCCAGGCATCTCAAAATAACCAATCTCAATTAGAGTTGTTGACTTAAATATAGGCTTAAGAGAAATGGTATAAAAAATAGAAATAGTCGTAATAATTAATATAGTTGAAATTATTAATTTTTTAGATTCTTTAAGTGCTTTTATTATTTCTCGAAAATCAATTTCATTTTCAACGAATTGAGGCGTGCTTAAATTACTGCTCATTATTAATTAATTTAGTTAATCAAAATTCTATTTTATAGAATTAAAATTAGCTTTACATATTAATTAAATTCAATACGACATATAAAAGGTATTTTATTTTCTGCGTAATTTAAAAAATGATTGCAGGACTTTCTTACAATCCTGCTCTAGAACTCCACCATTAACTTCTATCTTATGATTAAAAAAAGGTTCAAATAAAAGGTTTGCAGCTGAGCCACAAACACCACTTTTAGGATCCAAAGCCCCAAATACAATTCTTTCAATACGCGCATGAATCATAGCTCCAAGGCACATTGCACAAGGCTCTAAGGTAACGTACATTGTTGTTTTTGGTAATCTATAGTTCAATAATTTTTGGCCAGATTTTCTAAGAACCTCAATTTCGGCATGAGCAGAAGGATCATTTTTTGAGATAGGACAATTATGAGCTTTTGCAATAATTTGATTATTATGAACTAGAACAGAGCCGACTGGAACCTCGCCCTTTTCCATTGCAATTTCGGCTTCTTGAATTGCAAATTTCATCCATTTTTCATCTTCTACCATAAGTATATTTTAATAAAAAAACCACTCAAATTTATTACCAGTCTATTGAAGAAGCAAAATTAAAAGCTATTGAAAACATAATTAAAGCGATTATAAAGTCAAGAATTTGCCAAGAAGTCGAACTCCTCATTATAGGTGCTATTTTTTTTGCACCATATGCTAGGCTAAAGAAAAAAACAAAACTTGCAAATATAGCACCAATTGAAAATGCAAATTTTTTTACTCCAATAAATTGTTGTGAATATGTTCCAATAAGTACCATTGTATCTAGATATACATGAGGGTTGGCGAAAGTTAGAATTACTAAAATACCAATAGTAGATTTTAAGCTCTTTGAGTTTGAATTAATAATTTCAAGACTTTTATTAGCTTGAAAAGATGATTTTAACTTCATGACTCCATATCCAAAAAGCCAAACTGAAGCTAAACCAAAAATTACGTTGGAGAAATCAGTAATAAATTTGTTTAATACAGAAGAAGCACCTAAAACACCAATACTAATTAACAGTCCATCAGCAATTGCACAAAATAGCGCAACATAAAAAACATGTTTGCCACTAATACCCTGGCTTATAACGAAAGTATTTTGAGCACCAATTGCCGCAATTAAAGAAAGTCCAAGTAAAAAACCGGTAATAAAAGCTGATATCACTAGGTATTAAAGTTTTTATTTGAGAAACTCAAGGTGTATTCATCTAAATTGGGATTATTAGGCATATCTAAATTATTTGGAAAATCTGAAGCTAAGACTTGATTGACTGGCCCTGAAGAAAAAGAACATTCAATCGTATGAGGAATCTTATTTATAGTTAAGGGACCATAATTGTTAAGATGGATATGAATAAGGTTGAGAGGAAATTGACTAACAAAGTTTTCAATTTTATCGATATGAAGATCGACATCATGAAATTCAATTACTAATCCTTCTATTATCTCAGAATATTTTATCAAATCTGCCAGTAAGCGATATTCCCAGCCTTCAATATCAATTTTTAAATAAATATGTGAATAGTTTTTAATAATTGATTTATTTAAAATTGTTGAAAGAGAAACATAATCTGGTGGATCATCAATACCAACAAGTTTCTTTAGATGAAATTTATCATCTTTAAAAAATTTAATGTAGTTATATGAAGTTTTAAGCCAGTGAATAAAAATTTTAGGTTTATTTATCCTTATGAAATACTTTTTGCATTTTTTTAAGAAAATTTCTAAGCTCACAGTTCCATCATAGATATATGTAGGGACTGAATTAATTGAATTAAACTCCTCTTCGAAGTGCCAATTATCACTCATTCCAAGACCAATTAAAATATCTGAATTTGAAATATTTCTTTCATCAATAACGTAACCTCCATCATTATTTCCACCAATGCGCTTTAAAGAGGATATTTTTTTTGGTTGAAGAAATTTGGGCAGTGTGAATTGTGATTTCATAATTAATTATTTAATTAATGCCAGGATTTTAATTACTCCCACTCAATTGTTGCAGGAGGTTTTCCTGAGATATCATAAACTACCCTAGAAACTTTTGAAATCTCATTTATAATTCTATTTGAAACATGGTCCAAGAAGTCATGAGGGAGTCTTGCCCATCTTGCAGTCATGAAATCAATAGTTTCTACAGCCCTTAATGCAATTACATTTTCATATCTTCTCTCATCTCCCACTACCCCAACTGACTTGATAGGAAGAAAGACAGCAAAAGCTTGATTAACTGAATCATACAAATTAAAGTTATTAAGTTCTTCTATGAAAATACTATCAGCGTGCCTTAAAGTCTCTGCAAATTCTTTATTGATTGGTCCTAAAATTCTAACACCTAAGCCAGGACCTGGAAAAGGATGACGGTAGAGCATTTTTTTTGGTAGACCAAGTTTTATTCCAATAGCTCTTACTTCATCTTTAAAGAGATCCTTAAGAGGTTCAACTAGCTCAAATTGTATATCTTCTGGGAGACCACCAACATTATGGTGAGATTTTATTACTTTTGCTTTACCTGATGCCGCACCTGCAGACTCAATAACGTCAGGATAAATAGTGCCTTGAGCCAAGAACTTAATATTGTTTAATTTTTTAGCTTCTTGATCAAAAATTTCAATAAATGCATTACCAATAATTTTTCTTTTATTTTCAGGATTACTTTCATCAGATAATTGCTCATAAAAATGCTGTTGGGCATTAGAACGAATTACTTTAACTCCCATATTTTCTTCGAAGGTTTGCATTACCTCATCACCCTCATTAAGTCTCAATAACCCATTATCAACAAAAACACATGTGAGTTGATCACCAATTACTTTATGGAGAAGTGCAGCTACTACCGAAGAGTCAACACCTCCTGAAAGAGCTAAAAGAACTTTTTGATCACCAACCTGAGATTTAATTTTAAGTAAAAGGTCTTTAATAATATTTTCTGTGGTCCACTTTCTTTCACATTTGCAGATATTAGAAATAAATCTTTCTAAAATTTTTACCCCTTGTTTTGTATGAGTAACTTCAGGATGAAATTGAAGCCCGTAGTAATTTTGATCTTTATTTACAAAGCCTGCAATTGGACAGTTTTCACTAGATGCAATGAGTTCAAATCCAGGAGGTAATTTTGTAACTTCTATGCCATGACTCATCCAAACATCAAGAAATTCATGGCCATCAGAGTTTTTTCCATCATTTATTTCATTTAAGAGATCAGAATGATTTCTAGCACGAATTTTTGCAAAGCCAAACTCAGCTTTTTTAGCACTAGTCGCATCTCCTCCCAACTGTATAGCTAATGTTTGCATACCATAACAAATACCTAAAATTGGAACTTTAAGATCAAATATGATTTCAGGAGCTCTTGCAGAATTTTCATCAGTTACAGAATCAGGACCACCAGAAAGAATAATCCCACTCGGATTAAAATTTTCAATAAAATGGGAACTAACATCGTAAGGAAGAAGTTCACAGTATACTCCAGCCTCTCTGACTCTTCGAGCAATTAGCTGAGTATACTGAGAGCCAAAATCGAGAATTAAAATTTTATGATGAAGTATGTTTGACATAATGAAAATGTTTAATAGAAAATTATTTATTTATAGATGTTATTTTAATGAAAATTAAAGATCGCTACATTGCTAAAACTCTTTTAACTTATTCACTAGTTGTTCTAATAGTTTGGCTTAGTATTTATAGTTTTTTTAATTTTTTAGCTGAACTCAATAGTGTTGGAACAGTTAACTATACAATTCTTAAGGCATTTAGTTATATTTTACTGCAGATACCTGAGGTAGCCTATGAGCAGGTAGCACCAGTAATTCTATTAGGATGTATCCTTGGTATGGGGCATTTAGCAACTACTGGACAATTAATTATATTTAGAGCTTCAGGCATTTCAATACTAAAAATTACTTGGCTTACTTTGAAAAATGCAATTATTTTCTTAATTTTCTTAACTGTAATTGGTGAGTTAGTAGCCCCAGTTATAACTAAATATGCAGAAGATGAGCGTTCAATTGCCTTGGGTCAAAATAGTTTTTCGACTAATCAAGATGGTTTTTGGATTAGAGATGGAGATAATTTTATAAATGTTGAAAATAATATTGATGGGAGTTTACTAAATGGAGTAACTATTATTGAAGTGAATAAATCGAATAAGATTGAGAGAGTTGTTGAATCTAAAAGTGCAATCTTTGACGGTCAAATTCTTAATATGGGTGCTACAAATATTTTTTCAATTAGCTCATCAAATACATTTGACAAAATCGCATTAAAAGAGCGAAATTTATATAATAAGCGTGTTGCTTTCGACCAGGATATGATTGATAGTCTTGAGAAAGAGCCTAAAGATCTAACAACTTTTACTATTCTTAAGCAGATAAATTTTTTAACAGATAATAAGTTAAGAGCAGAAGTATTTGAGGTAGAACTATATAAGAGACTAGCAAGGCCATTAATTCTTATTGCAATGATTTTACTGGCTATGCTGTTTATTTTTGGATCTACACGTGATGTAACACTTGGAAGGAAAATATTTTTTGGTGCGGCATTAGGTTTATTGTTTGAATTATTTACTCGAATTGGTGGCGCTTTGGCACTAAGTTTTGATTTTAGCCCAATATTTAGTTCTTTCTTGCCTGCAATAGTAATAATGTTGATTGCAGTTATAGTATTAATGAATAAATCAAATCAATAAAGAATGTCAATGAACGAAACAAAAACTTCAAAACAAAAGCTAAAACAGCCTAGTCGTTTTGAGGTGCTTTTATTAAATGATGACTACACCTCTATGGACTTTGTAGTAGAGGTACTTAAGAGGTTTTTTCATAAAGAATTTTTTGCAGCAGAAGCAATTATGCTTAAAATTCATATCGATGGTGAGGCAGTTTGTGGTTCATATTCATATGATGTTGCTCAAACAAAAGTTTCGCAAGTGATAGAATATTCTCGAAAAAACGACCAGCCTCTAATGTCAGTTCTTAGGGAAGGTAGTTTTTAGTTATCTTTTTGGAGGTATTATTTATGTCAATTCAATCAATAAACCCACAAAATGATGGGTTAATTATAGTTTGGAATGATGGATCGTCTAGCTGTTTTCCTTGGCTTTGGATAAGAGACCATAGTGAGAGCAAAGTTGATCTTCATCCAGACTCAAAACAGCGTCAAGTTGATGTATTCAGTGAGACGCCAGATAACTCTATAATTAATGCAACACTAGACCAAAATGAAAAAAATGTAATAGTTGAGTGGGTAGATCACTCTGAAAGCTGTATTTCGTTTGATCTGCTTGACTCTATGTCGGTAGTTAAGCCGCCTTCTGCGCAAGCTCTAGATAATGGTATCTATTGGAATTCAACTAGTGAAATTAAATTTTTTCCAGAGATGATTTATGATGAGTTTATGGATGATGGAGGGTTAAAAAAATGGCTTGGACATATTCAAAGAAATGGTTTCGTGTTGGTAAATGAAGCGCCAGCTTCTGCGAGTGCAACAAAAGAGATTATGGAAAGAATGGCTTATGTAAGAAATTCAATATTTGGTGGTTTTTCAGTTTGGGATAACAAGCTTGAAAATCCAGATGACACTGCCTTTACTTCACTTGCAATTGAGCCTCATACTGATGGAACCTATGTTCATGATGCGCCTGGACTTCAAACACTTCATTGCCTTAAGAAAGATTCAATTGGCGGCGAGAATCAATTAGTAGATGGGCTTGCAATTGCTGAAAAAATGAGAATTGAGTATCCTGAATATTTTGAAATACTTTCCTCAATCAATATTCCAGGAAGATATATTAAGACCGATACATATTTAGAGGCTAAGCGGCCTTTATTCAGAGTTAATGATGAGGGTAAAGTTGTTCAAGTAAGTTTTAATAATCACGATAGAGCTCCTTTTAGGCTTGAAAATGATTTAATGAACTCATTTTATGAGGCTTACAAGGTTTTCCATAATTTGGCTAATGATGAAAATCGTCAATTTCAGTTTATGTTGGAGCCTGGCAAAGTTTTGACATTTGATAACTGGAGAGTTCTTCATGCACGCTCTTCACTCACTGGCTATCGACAGCTTTGTGGTGGCTATCATAATCGTGAGGATTTTGAAAGTAAGCTGAGGTCAATTTAGTTGGATAATTTACCACATAAATTGAATTTTTTTTAAATCAAATTCCTTTCAGAGGTGTTAAAATCTTACTTATAGATTATGAATTAATAAGAATATTATATGATTGAACAAGGACTTCAACAAGAAATTAATATGGTAATGACTGAGGCGAGAAATCGCCGCCTTGAGTTTGTGACTGTTGAGCATCTGCTATTAGCGCTGCTAAACATGGATGAGGTGGTAGCTTTTCTTCGAGGTAAGAGAGTAAATATTGATGAATTAAGAGCAGAGCTAGAACAATACATAGACTCACATACACCCATAATCTCTGAAGATGCAGAAATTGACATTGTTCCAACTGTAGGCTTTCAAAGAGTTTTGCAACGAAGTGTTTATCAAGCTCAGTCTGCACAAAAAAATTCTGTGAATGCAATGAATGTTTTTGTTAGTATTTTTTCTGAGAAAGAATCACATGCTGTTTACATGCTTAAGCTAAATAATATTTCTAGGCTTGATGTGATGGAGGGGATTTCATCTCAATTGGCCGATTCACCGACTGAGGAAACTAAACAAGTTGAAGGTGAAAAGTCAACAAAGCCCTCTTCACTTGAATCCTTCACTAGGAACCTATGTGATAAGGCTAGATTAGGTGAAATTGACCCATTACTTGGAAGGGAAGAAGAAGTCATGAGAACAGTCCAGGTTCTATCGAGACGAAGAAAAAATAATCCTTTATTTGTTGGGCAGGCTGGAGTTGGAAAGACTGCAATTGCTCAAGGACTTGCTAAAAGAGTCGTTGACGGCCAAGTTCCTGACGTTCTAAAGAAAACGACGATATATTCTTTAGATGTCGGTGTTTTAATTGCAGGCACAAAGTATCGTGGAGATTTTGAAAAACGACTTAAATCGGTTTTAAATGAACTTGAAAAAGATAAAAATGCTGTTCTTTTTATTGATGAAATTCATACTTTAATTGGAGCTGGAAGTGTGTCTGGTGGATCTTTAGATGCGTCTAATCTTCTAAAGCCAGCATTGGCTGATGGCACACTCAAATGTATTGGTTCTACTACTTATGAAGAGTATAGAAAAGTTTTTGAAAAAGACCATGCTCTAGCTAGGCGCTTTCAAAAGATTGATATCGAAGAGCCATCTGTAGAAGACACAATTAAGATTCTTCATGGTTTAAAGAAATATTATCAATCACACCATAAGGTTAAATTTTCGTCTGCAGCGCTTGCTTCTGCTGCTGAATTAACACACAGACATATGGGTGATCGGCGTCTTCCAGATAAAGCAATTGATGTCATGGACGAGGTTGGAGCGCTTCAACAAATAATGCCCAAATCTAAAAGAAAAATAAATATTGGTGTTTCAGATATAGAGAATATTGTTGCTAAACTAGCTCGTATTCCATCTAGGCAAGTTAACAGCAATGATAAGACTCAACTTCAAAACCTTGAAAAAGATTTAAAACTAGGTGTTTTTGGACAGGATAATGCTGTTGACTCATTATCAACAGCTATTAAACTTTCTCGCTCTGGACTTTCTCCTCTTGAACAACCGATGGGCTCATTTTTATTTGCTGGTCCAACTGGTGTAGGTAAAACAGAAATTTGTAAGCAGTTATCCAGAATTATGGGTGTTAAATTATTGCGTTTTGATATGTCTGAATATATGGAGAGACATTCAATTTCAAAACTAATTGGCTCCCCTCCCGGATATGTTGGGTATGATGAAGGCGGACTTCTAACTGAAGCGGTAAACTCAAATCCTTATGCAGTTCTTTTACTGGATGAAATAGAAAAAGCTCATCCAGATGTTTTTAATCTTCTTTTGCAAGTCATGGATCATGGCATGCTAACTGATGCAAATGGACGCGAAGTTGATTTCCGTAATGTTATTCTTGTTATGACTTCTAATGTTGGTGCCCAAAATGTTCAAAGAGCATCAATAGGATTTAATGAACAAGACCATTCATTGGATTATGAAGGAGAGCTAAAAAAAACCTTTACACCTGAATTTAGGAATAGACTTTCTGAAATTATTTACTTTAATTCATTAAGTGAAGATATAGTGGTTTTTGTAGTTAATAAATTCATTTTTGAGCTTGAGGATGTCCTAGAGCAAAAAAATGTCTCTCTAATTGTCTCAGATAATGCCCGAACATGGTTTGCAGAAAATGGCTACGATTCAAACATGGGGGCAAGGCCAATGATAAGGTTAATTGAAAAAGAGATTCGTAAGCCTTTAGCTGATGAGCTTCTTTTTGGAAAATTAAGTAATGGCGGAACTGTTAAAGTTGGTATCAATAAAGATAAAATTACCCTAAACATCTCTTAAATGAGAATTCTTATAAGTAACGATGATGGCTATAAAGCTGAGGGAATTATCCAGCTTGCGAAATCACTTAGTGAAATTTCAGAAGTTATTATTGTTGCTCCAAGTGAAAATAAATCAGCAGCCAGTAGTTCATTGACTATAGGTAAGCCATTAAAGCCAATTCAAATCGAAAAAAATGTTTATGCGATTGATGCAACCCCAAGTGATTGTGTGCATTTGGCTTTATGTGGTTTTATTAAAGAGTCAATTGATTTAGTTGTTACTGGGATTAATTTAGGTGCCAACCTTGGAGATGATGTTATTTATTCTGGAACTGTAGCAGGAGCAATTGAGGGGCGATTTTTAGGTCTTCCATCTATTGCCGTTTCATTAGCGAGTTGGGAATGTAAGCACTTTGAGACTGCTGGAAAGATAGCCAAGCTTCTTGTTGCTCAAATTGAGAAGGCACCTCTTGCTTACAATACAATTATTAACGTTAACGTTCCTGATATCCCAATGAGTGAAATTAAGGGAATTAAGAGTACTCGTTTAGGAAATCGGCATAAGTCTGAGCCAAGTATTCAAGATTTAAAAGATCCATCTTTATTTTGGATTGGGGAGAATGGCAAAGAGTCTGATAACGAAAAAGGTACAGACTTTCATGCAATTTCTAATAATTTTGTATCTGTCACACCTCTTCAGATTGATCTAACTAAATATCCTGAAATTCAGCAAGTAACCGATTGGCTTGAAAAAATTAATTATTGACTCCAGGTATCTCTTAAGCCAACTGTCTTGTTAAATACTAATCCTTCTGATTCAGTATCTCTACAAAAATATCCTTCTCGTTCAAATTGATATGCTTTTCCTATTTCAACATTCTTAAGACTATACTCAACATAGCCATTTTTTATAATTAGTGAGTTTGGGTTAAGTGCTAATGACATATCATCAAATTGAGAAGGATTTGAGTCTAAAAAAAGGCGATCATATATTTTAAATTTAGCACTAATAGCTTTAGTAGATTCAACATAATGAATAACACCTTTAACTTTTCTTCCATCAATTGGATTTTTACCTAAAGTATCTGGGTCATAAGTGCAATAAATAGTAGATATATTTCCATTTTCATCTTTATTGAACCGTGACGCCTTTATTACATATGAGTTTCTTAGGCGAACCTCTTTATCAATTGATAAGCGTTTATATTTATTATTTGGAACTACTTCTGTAAAGTCATCCTTATCAATATAAATCTCACGACTAAAGAAAATCTTCCTGGCCCCCATTTCTTCATTTTGAGGATGAAGTGGTGCACTAAGAGATTCAATTTTTCCTTCAGGATAGTTTTCAATCACGAGTTTTATTGGATTAATTACAGCCATTGCTCGAGGCGCAGTTAGATTTAAATCATCTCTAATAGATGACTCTAAAATAGAAATATCAGTAAGGCTATTAACCTTTGAAACGCCAATTCGCTCTGAAAAGTCTCTAATTGAGGCTGGAGTATAGCCTCTTCTCTTAAGGCCAGAGATTGTTGGCATTCTAGGGTCATTCCAGCCTGAAACATAATCATTATCAACAAGAAGTTTTAGTTTTCGTTTAGAAGTCGTTGCATACTCAAGATTTAATCGAGAAAACTCATATTGATGAGGTCTATCAGGTTTGTTAAAGGCATCTAAATTTTCTAATGTCCAATTATAAATTCTTCGATTATCTTGAAATTCTAAAGTGCATATAGAATGAGTTACACCTTCAATTGCATCACCAAGACAGTGAGCAAAATCATACATTGGATAGATGCACCAATCATCTTTAGTTTGGTGATGCGTTTCGAAGCGAATACGATATAGGGTTGGATCCCGCATACACATAAAGCTTGAAGCCATATCAATTTTTGCTCTGAGTACACACTCTCCCTCCTTGAATTCACCTGCTTTCATCTTGTCAAAAAGAACTATATTATCATTTATAGTTGAATCACGGAATGGACTATTTTTGCCAGGTTTTTTTAAAGTACCTCTATATTTGCGAATTTCTTCAGGACTTAAAAAACACACATAGGCTAAATTTTTCTTGATAAGTTCTACAGCAGATTGATAGAATATATCAAAGTAGCTTGAGCTAAACTTAACTTCATTATTCCAGCTAAAGCCAAGCCAGTTAACATCTTTTTTTATAGAGTTAACAAACTCAATATCTTCTTTTGATGGATTAGTATCATCAAATCTTAAGTTGCAATATCCATTATAATTTTTCGCTGTCCCAAAGTTTAGACATATTGATTTAGCGTGGCCGATATGAAGATAACCATTTGGCTCAGGAGGAAAGCGGGTAATAACACTAGAATGTTTACCAGTTGACAGATCTTCGTCAATGACATTTAGTATAAAATTTCTTGACTTTTCAGATGTCTTCTTTGGAGGCATTGTTGACAATGTTCAGGATAAATTAACCAAAATAAATTATATCATTAAAGACTAATTTAATATGAAGTGCTTGAAAAGTGAATGACGTTGTAAAATACTTTTTATGAAAATAGCTATAGTTAAACTTTCAGCATTGGGTGACATTATCCACTCCATGATTGTTTTGCAATATATAAAAAATAATAATCCTGAGATTGAAGTTGATTGGTTTGTTGAAGAAGCATTTAAAGGTATATTAGAATTTAATCCAGATATTCGAAAAGTTCATACAGTGAATATCAAAAAAGCAAAACGAAAAAAATCAGTTTTTCTTTTTTTAAAAGAGCTTAGACAATTTTCTAATTTTAAGCAATATGATTTAGTTATAGATATGCAAGGCTTGATTAAATCGGCAATGTTAGCTCGATTTATTCCTTCTAAAATAACTATGGGCTTTGATGGTAAATCATTGAAAGAAAGATACGCATCATTTTTCTATAATAAGACTTTTAAGTGTAGATATGAAGATAACATAATCGAACGAAACTTAGCAATCGTAGCAAATGGAATAAATGTTGATTTTCTATCAAAGTTCATCGATGAAAAAAAACCTTTTTTGTTTTCAGGGAGCAATGTTTTAATTGAAGAACTATCAAATACATTACCTAATGTAGTTATTATTCCTGGAGCTTCTTATGAGGCTAAATGCTTCCCATTAGAAAAAATTGCTGGAGTAATAAATATAATGCAAGCAAATTTTTTAATTATTTGGGGAAATGATGTTGAAAAAGTGAAGGCTTTAAAGATAAAGAATCTTGCGCCATCGGTAAGAATATTAAATAAATTTCCCTTGGATGAGCTAATATCATTAATTAAGCAAGTTGATCTTGTAATTGGCCCAGATACTGGGCCTACACATATGGCTTGGGCTCTAAATACTCCCTCAATAACTTTGTTTGGGCCAACACCAGGCTATCGCAATACCCGAGTAACAAAAATAAACAAAATTCTTGAATCAAAATCAATTGTTAATCCAAGAAAAATCGATAAAAATGATAATTCAATAAAGGAAATTAAAATAGCTGATGTAGCTAATTTAGCTAGTCAATTATTAAGCTAAATCTTGAGCTATTTTATTAATCAATTAACAAAAAAATTGAGATAATTAATATCCGATGATTGAAAAATAAAAAATGTTTAAATTCGATAGAACTTATAAATTACCCTTTAAATACAAAGTTGAAAATGATGCAATAGTCTATCTTCAGCAAAATTCTATTTTTAAGCGCTATTTAAAATTCATAAAACGATGTTTTATTGTCCATCTTCTTCGTCAGTATTCTCTGGAATTAGATAATATAAGTAAAAAGCATAAAAACATCTTGTGGATTAATATCTCGGCACCAAGTTTTGGTGATAGTTTGATGGATCTTTCTAGCAGAGTGTTGCTTCAAAACAAAAATGTAGATTTATTTACGAATATTACAGATAGTAGTATTTATTCAGAAGATGAGATATTTTCAAATGTATTCACTGACAAAAAATTAATTATTAAAAAAAAATATAATCTAGTAATTATAGATTCATATAGCACAAGAAGTTTAAAGGTTAAATTTGACATTGCACCATCAACACCTTTTGTTGGAATGTATGGCTTTTATAACGGTCCAGATATTAATCGAACACTGTTTAGTTTTCATAGATTAAATCATCTGCTTGGCTATGTGAGTAATGAAAAAAGAATTAATGAAATCGCAAAACCATCATTGACAATTTCGGAGAATGATAAAGAAATTGTTAAAATTCAAAATTTACCAACCAAATATATTGTTGTCGCCTTAGGAGGTGAGTGGCCATTTAGAACTTTTACTAAATGGGATACACTTTTAAAAAAAATTTTGCATGCAGATAATAATTTAAATATAGTTATTGTTGGATCTTCTAATGGAGGACATAGTGCAAAGATTATTATGGATCAATTTGAAAACTTTAATGTATATGATTGTGTTTCACAATTTTCCTTCACGCAAACTGCGTATATTATTAAGAAAGGGGAAGTATTATTTTGCTGCGATGGAGGTTTAATGCATGCTGCTTGTGCAGTAGATACATGTTTTATTCCATTATTTGCAAGGGTTAATCAGCAAATGAGACTGACAAATTCTATTAATGCCTATCCATTATTTGACAATAAGGATGTTAATAATATCAATACTGAAGTCATATATAAAAAATATATAGAAGTCAAAGAATTTTTGGATCAACCTTAATGTTTAAAAAAAGCTCTATCCACTTTATTTTTATATTACAAAAAAAATTAGTTAATCATTTTAAGTCTAATTTTTTAAAAGTTATTTGTAAGAGTAAGGTTAAATCACTTTCAGTATCTGATTGTCCAAGTTTTTTGATATTAATGAATCAAAATATTGGTGATATGATTGTTTGTAGTCCAATTATAAGAGAGATAAAGTTAGCATTTCCAAATTCAGAGTTAGAAGTTCTTATAAACCCAGTAAATGAAGAAATGTCTAAAGCAAATCCTCATATTGATAAAGTTCATATTTATAGAAATAAATGGTTCAACTTATTACCAGTTCTTGTGCATCTAAGAAAACAAAAGTTTGATTTTGTTATTGAGCTCGAAGCCAAGGTTATAACCAAGGTAATTATAATGTTAAAGATTATTAATCCCAGACGAACCCTAGCAGTTAGTAAAACTGAGGGGAGGTATGATATGGCGCCTGATGAAGTTCTACCATATGATTTCTATACCAATCCTGAATTAACTCATCAAAGGGATACAGCACTTGATATCCTAAGATTATTGAATATAGAGCCTATTGATAAATATTATGATATTTATTTAGAAGAGAGTCACAGGAAAAAAGCATTAACATTCTTGTCTTCATTTGATAAGTCAAAATTTTTGATAGCGTTTAATCTAGAAGGTGCAAATATAGAAAGAAGAATATCTAAGGAAGATGCAGCTAAAATAATGGATGATTTAGCTAGGATACATAAAAATATCATTTTTATTTTGATAAATAAGCCAGGAAATAGCAAAATAAGTAACGACATAATTGCTGAAACGAATAATGCCATTGCTTATCCATGTTTTTTAACTACTTCAGTACTAGATATTGCTGCAATTATAAGTAATGTTGATCTAATTATTTCTCCTGATACCTCAATAGTACACATGGCGTGTGCATTCAATAAACCTTTGATTGCAATATATGAAAATAACAGGAGTAATTACGATAAGTGGTCGCCTATCTCAAGTTTAAATCATGTTATATTTTCTGATGAATATAATAATTTAAAGTCGATTAATACAGATCAAGTTGTTAATTATGCAGATGATTTGCTCTCAGAAAATTTAATAAGATAACTGCATCATTTTTATGGCAGGAAAAGAAAAAATTAAATCCCTCATTCTTAGGTTTTTAACAAAGAAGAAAAATGTTAACTTTGATATAAAAAAATCAAAAAAAATCTTAATTTTTAGATATGACCGAATAGGGGATATGATTCTAACAACTCCATTATTCAGAGAACTAAAAAAAGCTTATCCAGAAATTGAAATAAGTGTTTTAGCTAGTAAAGCCAATAAAGATGTGCTACGTTACAATCCATATATCAAGCAAATATATACTAACTATAAAAATAATTTACTTTTTGACTTCTATACTTTGATTAAGTTAAGACTTAAAAATTTTGATGTTTGCATTGAGCTAGAGCATTCAATAGTACCGCATACGATTATTAGGCACAAAATCATAAAACCCAAAAAAATAATTTCTGTATATAAATATGAGAGATATGGTGTTAAAGCAAAGGAACTTAAACTTTATGATTATTTTACATATAAAAATGAAAATAATCATTTTTCAAGCATTTGGCTTGATACCCTAACTTTTTTTGGACTAAGTTCGTTATCAAGTAATTATGATTTTTTTCTTGGTGATTATGAAAATCAAAAAGCAAAATTGTTTATTTCAAATATTGCTAATAAATTAAAAATTGGTATTAATGTTGAAGCTTTTTCACCAGACAAGAGATTAAAAACATCTGAGTTAATTAGAATTTGTGAGAATATATATAAAGAAAAAAAAGATATTAAAATAATATTACTATCATCACCGAAATATAGAAAGAGTTTATTAAAAATAGTTAGTGAAATGAATTTGAGTTTCGTCTGCTTGTCATATGAAACAAAAACTATAATTGATGTAGCTTCTTTAATAAATCAAATTGATATTATTATTTCACCAGATACTTCAATTATTCATATTGCATCTGCATTTAATACACCAGTAATTTCAATCCACGAAAATAATAAAAAAAGTTTCAGATTATGGGCACCCAAGTCATCATTAAGTAAGACGATTTTTGCTGAGAGTAAGTCTGGTCTTTATAATTATAGTGTTGATGAAGTGGTTACCTCAGCAATAAATATAATTAATGTTTTAGAGGAAAAATAAATGAAAATTATGGGTACAAAATATTGTGGTCACGATAGCGCTCTTTGCTTAATAGACACTGAAGAAAAAACTATTTTTGCAATGAGTACTGAGAGAGTAACTAGAATTAAGCATGATTACTTAGACATAACTCCAATTCTTGAAGAATATATGTTTGATTATGTTGATTTTGTCTCCCATTCTTATAATGATTTTGAAGATAAAGGAAATGATGGCGAGCTAAGAGAAAAAATGACCTATAACAAGGATATTGAAAAAGCCATTCGACTCATAGTTAAACCTAAATATATTAAAGATCTTCGAATTACGAGATCAAGAAAAAATAAATTAATTTTTAAATCTTTATTCAGAAATTTTAAAGCGGTGAGAATGTATTATTTTGCAAAAATTCAAAGGGCATTGATATCAGAGACTACTTTAGGTAATAAAATTGCATTTACTAATTACATAAAAAGGAATTTTAGCTTATTCAAACTTTACCCTAAAGAAGTCTTTTATTTTGATCACCACTTGTGTCACGCCATTCCATCTTATTGTCTTTCACCATTTAGTGAAAAGAAGGCAATTGCTTTGACTATTGATGGTCAAGGAGATGGTTTTTTTAGTAAATTATATCTTTTTAATAGTGCGAATGACTATGAGTTAATTGGACATTCAGAAGCTAATTTGATTGGTGACGGAGATAGATTTTCTTCTATCGGTCGTATTTATAATTATTTTACTCAAGCCATGGACCTTCATCCAAATAGTGACGAGGGCAAAGTAGAAGCTTTAGCTGCTTTTGGAGTTGCAGACCAAAAACTGTTAAATGAATTAAAAAATACTACAAAAATTGATAGCACAAACTTATGTATTAATTATGACGCAAAGAAATTAAATCTTTTTTTTGATATAAATTTTTTTAAAAAATGAGAGAGCTAGAATAGGAGATGAAGGTTTTTGTGCAGTAGTTCAAGATTATCTAGAAGATACTATAGTGGATTATCTTAAATGTGTTTATGAGAAATACCCCATAGAGAACTTATGCCTCTCTGGCGGTGTATCTGCAAATATTATTATGAGTTTAAATATTTATGAGCGAACTAATATTAAAAATATTTTTGTATTGCCATCAATGGCAGATGATGGTCTTGCCTTAGGTAGTGCGATATTAACTGCTTTAAAATTTAATCAAGATATTAGTTGGCTCAAAAACTTTCAAATGCCATATTTTGGTGACTCATATTCTAGAGAACAAGTAAAAAAAGCATTAGAGATCTATCCTAATATTTCGTTTGAAGATTTGAAAGATGAATGGCCCAAGCATGCCGCTTTATCTGTATCTAAAGGTAAAGTATGCGCATTATTTCATGGCAAGATGGAATTTGGGCCTAGAGCTTTAGGCAATAGATCAATTATTGGGAATCCGATGTTAGAAGAAACTAGAAGGATCATTAATAGTAAGGTGAAAATGAGACCTTCTTATCAGCCATTCTGTCCCTCAATTTTAGAGGAGGAAAGAGAGAGACTTTTTGAGAATAGCTTTTCTCATAAGCATATGGCTATTGCATTTCGTATGAAGGAAGAGTTTATAAAAGACCTGCCATGTGCTGTTCATGTTGATGGAACTGCAAGGCCTCAATTTGTTGAAGAAGCAGACAACCCTGACTATTATTCATACTTAAAAGCATTAAAGGACATCACAGGCTATGGTGTAAGTTTGAATACTTCATTTAATCTTCATGGAAGAACAATTGTCCGTACTCCACAAGATGCAATACTAGATTTTCTTGATTGTAATATTGATGAATTATATATCGAGGGTTTTAAAGTAAAAGCTAAATAATTTTAGCCTTATATCTTAATAAGCAAGTCAAGATATTTTTTATTTATTGATTACATATTTTGATTCTTTTAAAGAGTCAATAACAAATTTGGCTTTTGTAATTTTTTCATTAATTTTATGACCACTTCTTACCAGAATAGTATTTTTAATATTTACAGCATTTGCTGCCATAATATCTTCTTCTTTGTCTCCAATCATCCAAGATTTTTCCATATCAATAGAATGTTTAGACTTAGCAGACAGCAACATGCCTGGTTTTGGTTTTCTACAGACACAGCAGTCGCTTGGGAGGTGGGGGCAATGAATTACATCTAATATTTCTATATTATTCTTATAAAATTGATCCAACATCCATTTAGTTATTTTTTGAAAGTCAATTTCAGTGTAGTAACCACGCGAAATACCAGATTGATTAGTAATGACAATGATTTTATAGTTTAAGCTTTCAAGAAATTGACAAGCTTCAAATATACCATTAATAAATTGAAAGTCTTCTATTCTATACAAATAGTTTATTTCTTTATTAATAACACCATCGCGGTCTAAGAAAATTGCTTTTGTAGCCATAATATAAGGTGAGTATAATTAATGTTTGGCTTGTAATCAATAAAAAAAATTTAGATGCTAGAAAAAACTGCTATAGATAAAATTTACCAATACTTATTAATAATTCTCGCATTCTTATTGCCACTTACAGTTTTTGGGGCCAACTTAATTATTGTGATTATTGTCCTTTTATGGTTATTTTCAGGCAACTATCTAGCCAAATATGATCTTATAGTAAATAGTAAGATCATGATAGCATCAATAATATTCTTTTTGATTCATCTCATTGGATTAATTTGGACAGAGGATTTGGCGTGGGGTCTTCATATTGTTCACAAAATGTGGTATTTTTTATTACTATTACCTGTTCTTTATACTGTCGTAAAACAAGAACATATTAGATATTATATTTTTTCATTTCTCTTAGCAATTTTTCTAACAGAAATTTTATCTTATCTTATATGGTTTGAAATTATTGCACCTTTTAAAAATGCTAACATTTTTGATCCTACGCCATTCATGACCCATGTTTCATTTAATCCTATATTGGCTTTTGCTATATATCTTGTTCTGAATGAAGTTTTATTTAATAAAAAATTAAATAGATACCAATTAGTTTTATTAATTCTTTTTGCAATTGCCATGAGTTTCAATATGTTTTTGACTCTAGGAAGAGCAGGCCAACTAGGTTTCTTTTTTGTTATTGCGCTGTTAATTTTTCAATATATTAAGTATCAAAAAATTAAATCACTACTTGTTATATGTCTTGTAATCCCATCAATTTTTATTTTGGCCTATCAGGCAAGTCCATATTTTCAGTTACGAATTGATAGTACCATTAATGCATTATCTAATGGTGATCCAAGATTAACTTTCGCAATTAATTCATGGGAAATAATTAAAGAAAATATGTTTCTTGGTGTTGGTACAGGAGATTTTCCAGTTGAATATAAGAAAATAAACTCCATCAAATCGCCAAATTCCCCTAATGCCACTAATCCTCATAACATGTATGTTCTAGTGGCAGCTCAACTTGGTCTTTTAGGCTTAATGAGCATGTTTTCAATTTTTTACCAACAACTTTTATTTGCTTGGAAATCCAAAAATGAATTAATGAAAAATATTGGTATAGCTTTACCAACACTTTTTTTAGTCCTGATGTTGGGGGATTCCTATCTATTGGGGCACTATACTAGTTTATTATTTGTATTTTTTAGCTCTTTTATTTATAGAGATTTTGAAAAAAATTAAAAAAATTCTTATAGTTATTCAAAGATCTAATGGTGATGTTTTTTTAAGTCAATCATTAATATCATCTATTTATAAGCACTATAATTCTCCCCAGATTGACTTATTAGTTAATGACGATACTCTTCAAATTGCAAAATTAATGCAATTCATAAATTATATTCATACATTTTCTTATAAAAAAAAACAGGAAGCTCAATGGACTCAAGAGAAAACATTAGTAAAGAGTATTTATAGAAAATACGATTTAAGTATTAATTTAACTTCTAGTGATAGGAGTGTAATCTACTCTCTTTTAGCAAGTAGAAAATCTATTACGGCTATTGACGAAAACATTAAAAAATCTTGGTGGAAAAAAATCTTACCAAATGATTACTATTTTTTTGATTCAAATAAACATATCTTATTAAATAATTTAGAGCCACTGAATTTGCTTAAAATTCCTCACGAAAGTATTCAAGAATGTCCTCTTATAAAAAAAGAATCAATTACAAATGTTAAAAAGAAATTATTTAAAAAAGGCATCAATAATTTTGTAATATTTCATCCATCTACTCAATATGAGTACAAAATTTATCCAAAAAAATTAAGACATGAGCTCTTAGTCCATTTGAGTTCTATTGGAATAAGTGTTTTAGTAACTGGAAGTAACAACCAAATTGATTTAAGTATAAAAAACTCTTTACCTATATTGCCCAATGTATTTGATTTAATTGGTGAAACAACCTTAGAAGAATATTTTGCATTAAGTCATTTGTCGCTCGCCTACATTGGTATGGACACATTGAATATGCATATAGCAGCCTCACAAAATAAACGAATTTTTGCAATTTTTGGCCCTACAAACATAAACATGTGGTCACCATGGTCCAATACTATTTTTAGATCAGCACGAAAAGATGCTCCAATACAAAATTATGGAAATATTACACTTTTCCAAGCAAATCTTCCATGTGTAGCATGTGGTAAAGCAGGATGTAATGATCTTCACTTGCACAGTGATTGTTTAGATAAAATTAAACCAAAAAATATTTTCAATGAGTTTAATAATTGGCTTTTACGAAAAGATTCTCAAGTTCAATTACAACAAAGTATTAGTATAGAACAACAAAATCGAAAAATAATTCTATATATAGTTTATGGTAATGATGAAGGTTATTATGATGGAGCAAAATATAGTTTTTTAACTCTAATGAATTGGATAGAAGAGAAAGATCCAATTGAAATAATAGTTTTAACTGAAAAACCAGAAAAATTTATTGGTTATCCAGTTAAGACTCTCTTAATTGAAGCACATCAAAAAAAAGAATGGTCCTTATCTGGTGCTTATGAATTTAGGATTAAAAATAGAGGTTTGGCTTATGTGATGAATAAAATGAAACTTAATTCTCATGATAAGATTCTATTTTTTGATACTGATACATATTTTCATAAATCACCATTTCCATTGTTTGAATTAATTAAATTCAATCAGGCAGTTTTTTATTTAAATGAGGGATTAATATACAATAGAAAAAGATTTAAGGTTTATTTGGAAAGTTTAAAAGATCAAAAAATTGAATATGGTGGACAGTGTTATGAATTAAGTCCAAATTCAGAAATTTGGGGCTCTCTTATGATAGGAGTAATGCCAAATATGCTTTCCAGTCTGGATTGGGCTGATAAGTTGATGCTTGAGTTTTTTGAAATTGTGCCATCACATACAATTGAGTCATTTTCATTATCAGAAATCTTATTAAAAAAATATCAAATAGTTGAAGGAAAAAGATTTGTAAGTTTATATTCAACTCGAAGAAAAAAAGAGCATGCTGTTCAAATACTATCAAAATTTTTCCAGGAAAACAAGCTGCTTTCTATTAAAGATCAAGTTTATTTAGCACAGAAGATTAAGATTAAGCGTCCATTTTTTACATTAATAAAACAAAGATTTTTCAAAATCAAAGAATATAGAAATTAATTACGGGAATAATCATCTGCTAGACGGATAATGTCATCTTCTCCAAAGTAATCACCAGTTTGTATTTCAATTATTTCTAAAGTTTGATTCGTAGAGTTTTCAAGCCTATGAATTGATCCCCTTGGTATATATGTAGACTTGTTCGCTTTTAGTGAGAATACTTTGTCATTACAAGTTATCAATGCAGTTCCTTTAATAACTACCCAGTGCTCATCTCTCTTTTTGTGTTTTTGTAAAGATAGTTTGGCATAGGGCTTGACAAAGATTCTTTTGACTTGAAAGCCAACTCCTGAATCTATTGAATCATAGTAGCCCCATGGTCTATATACTTTTCTATGATTCTTTGATTCAATTCGATTTTTATCATCAATAAGCTCTACTATATGTTTTATCTCTTGAGAGTGTTCTTTATCAGTTATTAAAAGTGCATCTTGAGTATCAACAATTACAAGACCATTAATGCCATTGGCAGCAATAAGTCGATTAGAGCTATAAATAAATGAATTTTTGACGTTATTAACTATAACGTCACCTTCATTGACATTGTTATTAATATCTTTTGGTTTTGACTCCCATAAGGCATTCCATGATCCAATATCACTCCAATAGGTATTTAGGGGGACAACAATACCATTATTGGTCTTCTCCATTACAGCATAATCAACTGATTTACTTGGACACTTAACAAATTCATCATTGTCAAATCTTACAAAATCAAGATCTTCGGAATTATTTAAACAGGAATTTTTGCAATATTTAAAGATTTCAGGTTCATATTTTTCTAATTCATTTAAGTAAACAGAGGCTTTAAAAATAAATATTCCACTATTCCAGTAATAACCTCCAGTTTCAATATATTTTTCTGCAGATTCTAAATCTGGTTTTTCAGTAAATGATTTAATTTTATAAAAATCATTATTTAATGAATTGTCTGTTTCAATGTAACCATAGGCTGTTTCTGGGTTTTTTGGTTTAATTCCAAGAGCAACTAATTTGCCTTGATTTGCATATTTTTCAGCGATTTCAATTGCCTCATGAAACCTCTGATTATTATCAATAAGATGATCTGCAGATAAAACTAGTAATGTAGGATCAATATTTTTATTTTTTAAGTAAAAAGCAGCAAGGGCTATTGCAGGTGCAGTGTTCTTACCAACAGGCTCTAAAATAATGCCATTATTTTTTGACTTTATTTGGCGTAGTTGTTCAGCCACTATAAATCGATGTTCTTCATTACAAATTATTAGAGGTTTTGATGCTTTAGCAGGAAGACGATTAATTGTTTCTTGAAACAAAGAAGTATCATTAATGAGACTAATAAATTGTTTTGGGTACTGTTTTCTGGATAATGGCCATAGTCTTGTGCCACTTCCACCTGAAAGAATGACTGGAAAAATCATTTGCTATCTTTTTTTATTGGTTGAGTTTTCGGTGGATTCCATTTTTTTTGAGATTCAGTTAGTTTTAAATATCTGTAAAAAGTTCCTTCAAAATTACCAAAGGCTATTACAAAGCCTGCACCACCATCTAAAAAGCCCAGTTTGACTATGTAGTGTTTAATAAAGGACCATAGACCATGTAAAAATGCTTTTAATACACTTCCATTTATATTTTTTTCTTTCAACTTTAAAACTCCAAGAGTTGAATAACGATTTGCTTTGTACATTACTTCCTCAGTATTTTTGAAAGGAAATTGCCAAATAACATTTTTTAATTTTCCAATATCCTTATCGCTATGACAAATAAAGCCTTCATGAACTGAATCCATCGTGTATGTCATTTTTCCTTTTTTAAATAACTGAGGTTGTCTAAAATTTGGATACCATCCAGAATGCATAATCCATTTACCCATAAAAAAATTCTTTCTTGGAACTTTGTATATCTCAAATTGTGCGTTATCAATCAGTTCAATAATTTCATCACGAACTTCCTTTGTACACCTTTCATCGGAATCAAGACTCATTATCCACTCACCTTGGCAATGAGTAATAGCTTGATTTCTTAGGTCACCATAACCTTTAAAAGGAATGTGAATAACTTTTGCTCCAAGTTCTTCAGCAATTTCAGAGGTTCCATCAGTACTATTTGAGTCAGCAACTATAATCTCATCAGCCCATAAAACACTATTAATACAATCACGTATTTTTTCAACCTCATTAAAAGCAATAATATAAACTGATATTTTCATAATATTTTTTAAGTTTTAAATTTGCTAATAGAAGGTATTTCTATCATAAAGCTCTTTAAGGCAATATATTGCTTATAATTTCTTCTTATTTTATCCAATAACTTGAGCTTTGATGAAAATTAGTCTAATTATCACAACTTATAATTGGCCAGAATCACTTTTACTAGTTCTAGAAAGTGTTAACCATCAGACTATTTTACCAAATGAGGTAATAATTGCAGATGATGGAAGTACTTTAGAGACTAGATCTCAAGTTGAGGTTTTTCAAAATAATTCTGAATTAAATATTATTTATTCTTGGCAAGAGGATATGGGTTTTAGAGCCGCAAGATCAAGAAATCTGGCGATACTTAAGTCAACATGTGACTACATTATACTAATCGATGGCGACGTCATACTTGACAAAAACTTTGTTCTGGACCATATTGCAGCTTCAGAGCAAGGTTACTTTGTTCAAGGCTCTCGAGTTTTGTTATCTAGGATGCAAACTAGTAGGGCTTTATTAAAGAAAAAGATTATTTTTCCATTTTTTTCTTCGAACTTTAAAAATAGAAAAAATTCAATTCGCTCAAAATGCCTATCATATTTATTTTCAAATAAAAAAAATGGTTTGAGGGGAATTAAAACTTGTAATTTAAGTTTTTTCAGAAAAGATTGTATCAAAATCAATGGATTTAATAATGAATTTGAAGGATGGGGGAGGGAAGATAGTGAATTTGCAGTTCGACTAATTAATAGTGGGATTAAGAGAAAAAACATCAGATTTAAAGCGATTCAATTTCATTTATGGCACAATGAAAATAAAAGAATAGCCTTAAAAAAGAATAATGAGATGTTACAGGATTCAATAAACAATAGAATTGCCTGGTGTGAAAATGGAATGAATTCAAGAGAAATTAATGAAAGTTAGTGCATTTACATTTATTAAAAATGGACAGATACTTGGCTATCCATTTCTGGAGTCTATTAAGTCTATTCTCCCAATAGTTGATGAGTTCATTATCAATGTTGGAAAGAGTGAGGATGATACTTTGCAGATTATTAAAACACTTAAAGATAAAAAAATTCGTATTATTGAATCTAAGTGGAATGATAGTATGAAAAATCGAGGCTATGTCTATGGCCAACAAAAAATGATTTCTCAATTTAATTGCACTGGTGATTGGGCTTTTTACATTGAAGGTGACGAAATTTATCATGAGAAAGATTTAGAGAAAATTAAAAAGTCTATGAAAATCTATTTGAATGATCCAAATGTTGAGGCAATTGCATTTGACTTTATTCATTTCTATGGTAACGCAAATAGTTATCTGAATTCACCTGGCTGGTATCGTTCTGAAGCTCGAATTATAAAAACATCAATTCGATCATATGCCCCAGATGGTCTTTTTTGGCTAGTACTGAGCTCTAATAAAAAAGGTAGATACCCTAAAGCGAAAAAAATTGGAATAAATTGTTTTCATTATGGCTGGGTTAGAAGTGAGGAGCAAATGAATTTAAAAAGTACTCACGTTCAAAAATATTGGAATGATGATCCTAAGATTATTGAATATTCTCAAATGGATAAATCAATAATTAAAGAATTTAATGGGACGCATCCAGATATTATTAGGGACTGGCTTCCAAAAGAAAAAGGATTATTTGAGGTGGATAGTAAATATAATTTAAGTTTTAAGCAAAAAAAACACCGAATTATGATAAGGCTTGAGAAACTTTTTGGAATTGATTTAAGTAAAAAACATTATAAAACCGTAAGATGAAAATTTTAATTGAAATGCCCTCATGGCTCGGGGATAGTGTTATGGCAACTCCTGCGATTGAGAACCTTGTAAGGCATTTTAAATCTGCAGAAATAACTTTAATTGGTTCTCAAGTTTCAATAGAGGTTTTAAAAAATCATCCAAAAGTAATCGATTCACATGTGCTTGAGAAAAAAATTATAAATTTATATAACTTTTTAAAAAATTTAGATAAATTTGATATTTTTTTGTCTTTTAGAGGTTCTTATCGCTCAAAATTTATTAAATTTATTGTTTCTTCTGAACTAAAGTTTCAATTTGACAAAAATAAATATACTAATGGTCATCAAGTTGAAAAATATAATAAATTTATAAATGATAGTTTTGCTATAAATTCTCAAGCTAGCAACTTAAAGTTACCAAATAAAAAATATTCTGGATATAAAAAAAGTAAATTACTTGGCATTAATCCAGGTGCATCTTATGGAAGCGCTAAACGCTGGCATCCTGAAAAATTTGCTGAAGTCGCAATTGATCTTTCTAATCAATTTGATATTATTATTTTTGGCGGGTTAGGTGAAAAAGATATTGCAAAAGATATTGAAATTTGTTTAATTAAAAAAGGTATTAAAAATTATAAAAATCTCTCAACTAAGACTTCAATCAGTCAATTAGTAGATTTAATCTCAAAGCTAGATTTATTTGTTACTGGTGATAGTGGCCCTATGCACATTGCGGCTGCATTTCATGTTCCAACAGTGACCATTTTTGGGCCAACAAATGAATATGAAACTTCTCAATGGCTAAATGAGAAGAGTGTAATAGTGAAAAAAAATTTAGCTTGCCAGCCTTGTATGCAACGCATTTGTCCTCTTCATCATCATAACTGCATGAAACTTATTAAATCAGAAGATGTATTAGAAGCAGTTAAAGGCCTATGTTAATTGCTAAATTCTTGATCAATAAGGTGAGAGATTGTATGCCCAATTATTATGTGCATTTCTTGAATTCTTGCCGTATCTTCAGAGGGTATAACTATATTTAAATCACAAATATTATTCATCTCGCCACCACCATTACCACTAAAACCAATTGTAAGACACTTTAAGAGAGATGCTGTTTTGAGTGCGCTAATTATATTCTTACTTCTACCACTTGTGCTAATTCCAATTAATACATCATTCTTTTGAGCTATTGCTTCAATCTGCCTATCAAATATATGTTCATATCCAAAATCATTACCAATTGAAGTGAGAATAGATGAGTCTGTAGTAAGTGCAATTGCTGGTATGCCTTTACGTTCTGTTTTGTATCTCCCAACTAACTCTGCAGCAATATGTTGGGCATCTGCAGCACTCCCTCCGTTGCCAATTAATAGAATCTTTCCACCATTTTTAAGGCAATCAATACATATTTTGGCAGATTCAGCTACAACATCAGTTAAATTATGTAGTAAGTTTGCAGTTTTTATGTGTGCATTAAATTCATTATTAATAAGCTCTTTCATCCTTTTTGAATCCTTTTAATAGTATCAGAAGAACTTTTGCCTTCAATAAATTCTACCAACTTTAATTCTTTTGCAATATTTTTTCCAATTACTTCTTTACCCTTATAGTCTCCGCCCTTAACTAAGATATCTGGCTTGATTAAATTGATTAATTCGTATGGCGTCTCCTCCTCAAAAATCACAACATAATCAACAACTTCTAAAGCAGCAAGAATATATGCACGATCATTTTGGGGATTTATTGGACGACTCTGACCTTTAAGTTTTCTAATTGAGGCATCTGAATTAAGGCCTAAAATTAATACATCACCAAAGCTTTTAGCTTTTTCTAAATATTTAATATGTCCAAAATGGAGAATATCGAAGCATCCATTAGTAAAAATAATTTTTCTTTCTTTGATTCTTAAAGAGTTAACTATTACACTAATTTCACTCCAGTTTTTAATGTGTTCTCTACTATTTGATTTTTTAAGGCTCGATTCATATTCTATGATTTCGTCTAGAGTTGCAACAGCTGAACCAATTTTTCCAACAACTACGCCTGAAGCAAGGTTTGAAAATTGAACAGCCTGATCTATATCTATATCACATGACAAAGCAAAACCAAGTGATGCAAGAATTGTATCACCTGCCCCTGTTACATCATAAACTTCTCTTGCAGTAGTGGGATGGATACGTAAATTTTTGTCATAAATTGCCACACCATCTTCACTCAAAGTGATCAAAGATACATTCAATTTGTAGTGATTTTTAAGATGTAATATAGCGTCAGTAAGACTATCTTTATCTCTAATAATAATATTTGTTGCCTCGCTAGCTTCTTTTTTATTTGGAGTTAAAAGGTACGCTCCTGTGTATTTTGAAAAGTCCAAGCCCTTTGGATCTACCAATATTTTTTTATTATTTTGGTTTGCAACTTTAATTAATTTTTTTGTTAGATTTGGAGTAAGTACGCCTTTTCCATAATCTGAGAGTAAAACAATATCATAATTAATAACTATTTTTTTAAAGGTAGAAAGAATAATTTTTTGAGATTTTTCATTAATTTCTTCATTGCTTTCACGATCGAACCTAACTACTTGTTGTTGAGCAGAAATAATTCTACTTTTTCTGCTTGTGATTCTATTTTTTTGAGTAACTAAGAATTGAGTATTTATATTTATCTTGGCCAGCAAGCCCTTAAGTTCAGTTGAAGTTTCACATTCTCCAATTACGCTAATTACATCAACATTTGCTTTGAGAGCATTCAGATTATTAATAACATTCCCTGCACCTCCTAATAATACACTCTCATTATCCACATTGATTACTTGAACTGGAGCTTCAGGAGAGATACGATCACAGGATCCCCAAAGATATTGGTCGATCATTAAATCACCAATAACTAGTATTTTTGGAGTTTTGTTCTTAAAATTAATCATGAAATATTTCTTCCATATGAGAGCCTTATCTCAGGTATATATTTTTTAATTCCTTGTTCTAATGAAAAATTTGGCTCAAAGTGAAGAAATTCCTTTGCTTTTGAAAGATTTGCCTGCGTATGATTTTGATAATCTTTATATGGGTTGTCAAAATAATCAATTGTTTGATTAGTTTGTAACTCTAATTGTAAAATATCAACTATATTTTTAAAGCTTCTAGGAATTCCAGTTCCCACGTTGTAAGTTCCATTTTTAATTGGATCACACGCTTTTATATTGGCTTGTATAGCATCATCAATATATATGAAATCACGAAAAATTTTGTTAGAATTTTTAAATAATCTAGGTTTGTTTCCAGATAATAGCTGATTTGCTAGCTGAATAACCATAGATGATGTTTGGTTTTTGTAAAATTCACCAGGCCCATAAACATTAAAAAATCTTAACCCAACAATACTCATGGATGGATTTAACTTTGAAAAATGATTAGCAATTTGATCCATCATAAATTTACTGTAACCATATGGATTTTCCGGTTTTTCACAACCTTCTGTCTGGGGTGAAGGCAAGTCACCATAAGTTGCTGCTGAACTGGCATAAACAATTGTTGCATGATCTTTTTTGCCTAAATTCAAGATGTCGTAAAAAGAATTAATATTTGTTTTAAATATAATTTCTTGATCATAGACGCGTGTATCAGAAATTGCAGCATGGTGAAATATATAGTCAAATTTATATTTATTCAGGAGATTAAGATCGTCTTTAATATTAATATTTCCACAAATCACATCACCTTTAAAATTAATTAAGTTTTTATAATGACCAAAACTCTTTAAGTTGTTATTTGAAAAAGTTTTTTCATTTCTAAAACAATCGAAAATAACTACATGACAATCTGGAAAATTCTCTTGAAAATAAAATGCTAAATTGCTTCCAATAAAGCCCGCTCCTCCTGTAATTAATATAGTCTTATTATTAAAATTTATTTTGTTATATATCATATTAGTTAGTAATGCATAACATCATCTTATTTGTTTAAGCTTTATTATATAGGCTAGGAGTGATTCAATGGCTAAGCTTAATACCAAAAAGATAAGGATTTTTAAAATTTTTTTATGAATTTATTAAACCAATTTAAAACTCTAGTTTTTTATAAGATATTTTTTATTATTGCTTTAAAATCTGTGCTTAAAGTTAAGTAAATGAGTTAAAATTATTATCATTAATAAGAGAGTTTTTTTTGAGATTTTATAAAAAAAATGAAAAATTTATGGGACAAGTCTAACACTTTTTCTTTTGAGGATGATTTAGATGCAAGAGTTTATTCATCAAGGTTACTTGGACAAGACTCATCTCTAGTTTTGCATGGTGGTGGAAATACATCAGTCAAAATTCTTGAGAAAAATTTACTAGGTGATGAAGAACAAATTCTATATGTTAAAGGGAGTGGCTGGGATCTAGTATCAATTGAAAGGGCTGGATTTTCACCAGTTCGTATGTCTCATATGGTAAGTCTGGCTAAACTAGAATCACTTTCTGATCCAGAAATGGTTAATGAGTTAAAAACTCAGCTAACTGATGCTAATGCGCCAGCGCCCTCTGTTGAAACAATTCTGCACGCGATATTGCCTTTTAAATTTGTAGATCACACCCATGCTGATTCTGTAGTTACAATTTCTAATACTTCAAATGGCGAAGAAAGAATTAAAGAAATTTATGGTGATAAGGTTCTAGTTGTTCCCTATGTTATGCCTGGGTTTGATCTTGCAAAGTCAGTTGATAAGATATTTTCTGAACAAGCTACTTCCTTAACAGAAGGAATAATTTTGATGAATCATGGGATTTTTTCTTTTGGAAATTCTGCCAAAGAGTCTTATGATCGAATGATTGACCTAGTAGCTGATGCTGAAAATTATATTCACGAACAAAATGCTTGGGATATTCAAATATCTTCTCCACCCTCTTCAAATGAAAGCTTAATTACAGAAATACCTAAGTTAAGACAATTAATTTCTAAAAATGCAAAAAAACCACTTTTACTTAATCTTAGTGATAAAGAAATTGGAGTTCATTTTTCAAAACGACCTGATTTAAAAAAAATTGCAAATCAAGGTCCACTTACTCCAGATCATGTGATTCGAACTAAAAGAGTTCCAATGATTGGGCGAGATGTTGAAAAGTATATAAAAGAATACA
The DNA here is from genome assembly GCF_001281385.1 of Candidatus Pseudothioglobus singularis PS1. NCBI lineage: Bacteria > Pseudomonadati > Pseudomonadota > Gammaproteobacteria > Pseudothioglobaceae (SeqCode) > Pseudothioglobus (SeqCode) > Pseudothioglobus singularis (SeqCode). The sequence continues at coordinate 1,385,268 of NZ_CP006911.1, read as the reverse complement.
CCTCTTACTTTGACCATAATGTTTTAAATGCAAAAGAATCAAAAACAATGCTTGATCCTTTACCAAGAATCGTTATTGATAGTGAGTTTGGAGTATGTTCAATTGGCAAAAACATGAAAGAAGTCGGGATAGTTTCGGACATCTATGAGCATACTATGTTGAGTATTATTCGAGCTGAAAAATTAGGTGGTTTTAAGGCGCTTCCAAGTTCGGATATTTTTGACCTTGAATATTGGGATCTTGAACAAGCCAAATTGAAAAAAAATATTAATTCCTTTGTGTTTGAGGGTGAGGTTGTATTAATTACTGGAGCAGCTTCTGGAATTGGAAGGGCTTGTGTTGAGTCTTTTTTAAATAGAGGTTCGGCCGTTATTGGACTTGATATTGATTCATCTATTAAAGAAGTATCAAATGATAAAAATTATTTGGGAATAATTTGTAATCTCACTAATGATGATGAGTTGAAAGAATCAATTGAATTGGCAGTTCGTTATTTTGGTGGAATAGATATGGCCGTCCTTAATGCTGGAATTTTCCCCCCAGCTCATAAAGTTTCAGAGTTGCCTTTTAAAGAATGGAGAAGTATTTTTTCAATTAATTTAGATGCTAACTTTAACTTACTTCGTTTAATTTATCCAATATTAAAGCTTGCACCTAATTCTGGAAGAGTGGTTTTTATTGGTTCAAAAAATGTTCCTGCTCCTGGTCCAGGCGCAGCTGCATATTCTGCCTCTAAGGCGGCTCTTAATCAATTGATGCGAGTGCTCTCAATGGAATGGGGTGAGGATGGTATTCGATTAAATACAGTTCATCCAAATGCTGTTTTCGATACAGGAATTTGGACAGAGGAAGTTTTAAAATCTCGAGCAGAAAATTATGGACTTTCAGTTGATGAATATAAATCAAATAATTTACTAAAAATCGAAATAAGTAGCTTTGATGTTTCTGAATTAGCAGCTGAAATGTGTGGACCATTATTTTCTAGGACTACTGCAGCTCAAGTCTCAGTGGATGGTGGGAATGAAAGAGTTATTTAATTTTTACATCAATTAGGAATATCATGAAAAATCAAGAAACGATTCTTGGAGTTATTGGGGGAAGTGGAGTTTATGAAATTGATGGCCTTAAAAATACGCAATGGAAAAAAATTAACTCTTCTTTTGGGGAGCCATCTGATTCACTATTATTTGGAGAACTAGATGGGCAAAAAATGGTTTTTCTTCCAAGACATGGAAGAGGTCATCGTATTCCACCTTCTGAAGTAAATTACAGAGCAAATATAGATGTCTTGAAAAGAGCAGGTGTGACAGATGTAATTTCAGTTAGTGCTGTTGGCTCTCTTAGGGAGGACTTAAGACCTGGCATGTTTGTAATTATTGATCAATTTATTGATAGAACTTTTGAAAGAAAAAAAAGTTTTTTTGGGCCAGGTTTAGTTGCGCATGTCTCTATGGCTCATCCAGTTTGTAATCGTTTGGGTCATCATATAGAACAGATTGCAAACGATGCGTCAATTAAGACTGTCCGAGGAGGCACATACATTGCAATGGAAGGGCCACAATTCTCTTCAGTTGCAGAGTCTGAGCTATATAGAAGTTGGGGGTGTGACGTTGTTGGAATGACAAATATGCCTGAAGCTAAATTAGCAAGAGAGGCGGAATTATGCTATGTTTCAGTGGCCATGGTTACAGATTATGATTGTTGGCATCCTAATCATGATAATGTAAGTGTTGAGTCTATGATAAAGGTATTAAGTGACAATGCTGATAATGCAAGATATTTAGTAAAAAAAGTTGCCCCAATAATAGATGCTGACTCCAAGAGTGCAGAATGCATTTGCAAAGAAAGTCTCAATAATGCAATTATTACCCAACAGAACTTTAGAGATAAGAAATTAGTTAGAAAGTTAGAGGCTATTGCTGGAAGAGTTTTGAACAATAATTAGGAGTTATCTGTGTCTATCAAATCTAAAATCAGAACAATAAAAAATTATCCAATTGAGGGAGTTATGTTCAGGGATATAACTACATTATTGAATGACCCTAGTGGATTTAAAGAAGTTATAGACGATTTTTATAATCGTTATAAGGATTTAAAAATTGATAAAATTGTTGCAGTTGAGGCAAGAGGTTTTATTATTGGTGCCCCGTTAGCTTACTTGTTGAATATTGGTCTAGTCATAATTAGAAAGCCTGGTAAATTGCCTTCAAAAACCATTTTTGAAGAATATGATTTAGAGTATGGAACTGACAAGATTGAAATCCATATAGACTCTATTAAAAAAGGTGAAAGAGTATTGATCGTTGATGATTTAATTGCCACTGGAGGTACAGTTGCAGCTGCAGTAAGATTAGTTGAAAAAATGGAGGCAGAAATAATTGAATGTTGCTTTGTAATTGACTTGCCTGACATTGGTGGTAGAGAGCGACTTCAAAATATGGGGCAGAAGGTCTTTACTTTATGCGAATTTGAAGGGGAGTAAATAATTGTGAAAAATATTGAAACTTTAAGATGGAATGAAGATCATCTTGAAATGATTGATCAAAGGATATTGCCGGAAAATTTTGAGTATATATCCTACTATACAGCTAAATCAGTTGCGGATGGAATCTACTCCATGGTGGTTCGCGGAGCCCCTGCTATTGGTTGTGCTGCTGCTTACGGAGTAGCCCTAGAAGCACTATGCTTAAGTAAAGCTAATTTGGAGGATTTTTTGGTTGGTATGGAGGTTGCTTTTAAGATTTTATTAGAAAGCAGACCTACGGCTATAAATCTTTTTTGGGCTGTAGATAGAATGAAAAATTTAATGGCTGAAACGAATGAAGAACCTGAAGCTATTGCTTTAATTCTTTTGAAAGAAGCGCACAAAATATTAAGAGAGGATATTGAAATTAACAAAACTATGGGTAGTTTTGGCGCAGAAGTTTTGTCCAATAATTCAAGCGTTCTTACTCATTGCAATGCTGGAGCACTAGCAACTGCTGGACATGGAACAGCTCTTGGGGTTGTGAGATCTGCAGTTGAATCAGGGAAATCAATTTCAGTAATTGCTGATGAAACTCGTCCTTTTCTTCAAGGTGCTCGCCTTACTGCATGGGAAATGGTCCAAGAAAAGATTCCAGTTACACTTATCTCCGATAATATGTCTGGCCATTTGATGAAAACAGGGAAGGTTGATGCTGTAGTGGTTGGGACTGATAGGGTTGCAGGTAACGGAGATGTTGCAAATAAAATTGGAACTTATATGGTAGCTGTATTAGCTAAAAGGCACAATATTCCATTTTATGTTGCATGTCCTTTATCAACAATCGATCTATCAATATCTTCTGGAGATGAAATACCTATTGAAGAAAGGTCAGCAAATGAGGTTACTGGCTTCAGAGATTATCAGTGGGCTTCAAAAGGAGTGTCTGTTAGAAATCCTGCATTTGATGTCACCCCAGCAGATCTTGTAACTGGTTTAATTACTGAAAAAGGAGTTATTTTCAGTCCTAATGCCAAAAAAATATCTAAATTATTTGAAGGATAAGTTCATGAAGGCAGTTATTTTAGCGGGTGGGTTTGGAACTAGGATTAGTGAGGAAACTGATAATATTCCAAAACCCATGATTCAAATTGGAAATAAACCGATACTTTGGCATATTATGAAACTTTATTCATATCATGGCGTAAATGATTTTATTATTTGTTGTGGCTACAGGGGTTATTTAATAAAGGAATATTTCGCAAATTATTTTCTCCACATGTCTGATGTAACATTTGATATGAAGAACAATAAAATGCATGTTCATCAAGAAAGAGCAGAGCCTTGGACAGTTACTTTGGTTGATACTGGTGAAAATACTATGACTGGAGGGAGAATTAAACGAGTACTTGACTATGTTAAAGATGAAGAGGCATTTTGCCTAACTTATGGAGATGGGGTTAGTAATGTAGATATTGCCGCTCTGATAAGACATCATAAGGCACATCAAAAACTAGCTACTCTTACAGCAGTTTTCTCTCCTGGGCGTTTTGGTGCTCTAGAGATATTAAATGGACAAGTTAAGACCTTTGTAGAAAAACCAAGAGGAGATGGTGCAAGAATCAATGGTGGTTTTTTTGTCCTTTCACCCAAAGTAATTGAGTTCATTGCTGATGATACTACCTTTTGGGAGCATGAGCCAATGGAGACTTTAGCTCAAAAAGGCAACATGATTGCTTTTAATCATGATGGCTTTTGGCAGCCTATGGATACTTTAAGGGATAAGAATTACCTTGAGGATCTCTGGACTAATTCTAAAGCACCATGGCGTGTTTGGAAGTGAATTATAGTTTCTGGTCTGGTAAGAAAGTACTAATTTCTGGGCATTCAGGCTTTAAAGGAAGTTGGTTAACTTTATGGCTGAAAAGCCTAGGTGCTGAAGTAATTGGAGTTTCACTAGACCCACCTTCAAAGCCAAGTTTGTATTTAAAAGCTCATATTGCTAATGATATAATAAGTCATAGGCAAGATATACGCGACCTTCAAGGTTTAACAAAAATTTTTCAAAAATACAAGCCTGAAATTGTATTTCACTTAGCTGCTCAATCTCTAGTTAAATATTCATACTTAAACCCTTTAGAAACATATGAAACCAATGTAATGGGCACAGTCAACATTCTTGAAGCAATAAAAAATGTTGGTAATGTTAAAGCTGCAATTATGGTCACTTCTGATAAATGCTATGAAAATACAGGGAGCTATGAAGGATATGTAGAAGATGACCCAATGGGGGGCTTTGATCCCTACAGTAGTAGCAAAGGTGCTTCTGAGTTGTTAATTTCATCATATAGAAATAGTTTTTTTGCAAATACAAATTCTCAGAAAAATAATACAGCTATTGCCTCTGTTCGGGCTGGTAATGTTATTGGCGGTGGTGATTGGGCTGAAGATAGACTAATTCCAGATATAATTGACGCTTTTCAAAAAAAAGAAAAAGTTAAGATCCGAAATCCTCATGCAGTCCGGCCATGGCAGCATGTTTTAGAGCCACTTTCTGGTTATATGCTATTAGCTGAATTACTATTTACAGAGGGCTCTATTCATGCAGAAGCATGGAATTTTGGACCAAATGATGAAGATGCTCGACCAGTAGAGTGGATTGTAAAAAGAATTGCGTATTTGTGGGGTGACAAATCACAATGGACTATGGACAAAAATTTCCATGAACACGAGGCTGCCTTTCTTAAGCTTAATTGCAGTAAAGCCTTGAAAAATTTAAATTGGAAGCCTAAATGGACTTTAGATGAAGCTCTAACTAAAATTGTAGAGTGGCATAAAGAAGAGAGATCAAATCCTTCAAAATGTAAGGAAATATGTTTAAACCAAATTCAAAACTATCAAAATAAATAGGAATATTAATGACCAAGAAAGAATTAAGAGAAAAAATATTGAACTTAGTTGTCCAGTATGGTGACGAGCATCTAAACAATGATTCCTTTAAGGAGGGAGATATAATTCCTCCATCAGGAAAAGTTATAGGTAGCAATGAACTTAAAATGATGACAGATGCAGTTTTGGACGGTTGGCTGACAACGGGTCGTTTTAATACTGAGTTTGAAAAAAAACTTGGTGACTATTTAGGTGCAAAATATGTTCTTACAACAAATTCTGGCTCATCTGCTAACTTGTGTGCATTTTCTGCTCTTACTTCTCCTAAGCTAGGGGATAGAAGATTAATGCCTGGGGATGAGGTGATTTCTGTTGCAGCTGGTTTTCCAACAACTGTTAATCCAATTATTCAAAATAATTGTGTGCCTGTTTTTGTAGATGTTGATATTCCAACTTATAATATTAATGTAGATCTTCTTGAAGAAGCATACTCTGACAAAACAAAAGCTGTCATGATAGCTCATACCTTAGGCAATCCCTATAATCTTAGGGCTATCAAAAAATTTACTGAAAAATACAACTTATGGCTAGTTGAAGATACTTGTGATGCCCTTGGTTCTGAATATGATGGTAAAAGAGTTGGGACTTTTGGAGATATTGGTACTTTAAGTTTTTATCCTGCACACCATATTACCATGGGGGAGGGTGGAGCAGTTTTTACAAATAATGCCCAGTTAAAAATGTGTATTGAGTCAATTAGAGACTGGGGAAGGGATTGCTATTGTTTGCCTGGTTGCGATAATACCTGTGGTAAGCGTTTTGACTGGCAGCTTGGAGACTTACCAAAAGGCTATGATCACAAATACACATATTCTCATCTTGGATATAATTTAAAAATTACGGATATGCAGGCTGCTTGTGGTTTGGCTCAACTCGAACGTATTGATGATTTTGTCAAAGCTAGAAAAGATAATTTTGAGTACTTGACAGAAAAACTACAAACCTTAAAAGAATTCTTAATACTTCCAAAGCCTACCGAGAACTCTTCTCCATCATGGTTTGGTTTTCCAATAACCATTAAAGAAGATTCTGGCATAAGTAGAGTTATGTTGACCAAACATTTGGATAGTTATAATATTGGAACTCGCCTTCTTTTTGCTGGGAATCTCACTAGACAACCTTATTTTCAAAATAGAGAGTATAGAGTTGTGGGCAGTTTGAAAAATACTGATATCATTATGAACCAGACATTTTGGATTGGATTATATCCTGGATTAAAGAAACAACATCTTGACTTTGTTGTGTCAAAGTTGGAAGAACTTTTTGGAATCGGTTGGTAACAAACCAAATAATAAATATAGGGAGAGTTTTGTGAAAAAAATACCAGAAAATTTATTTACTCTTGAGTTAGCAAATAATCATATGGGTGATATTGAACATGGAATTCATGTAATTCAAGAATTTGGAAAAGTATGCAAAAAGTATCCTTTTTCTTTTGCATTTAAGTTGCAATATCGTCAGCTAGATTCATTTATTCATCCTAGTATGAAGGGAAGGGACGATATTCCATATATTAAAAGATTTTCTGAAACCCGACTGACAAGAGGAGATCATGATCGTCTAGTTAAAGAAATTCAAAAACAAGGTTTTCTAACTATGTCAACTCCTTTTGATGAGGAATCAGTGGATGTGATTGAATCTCAGGATTTAGACATTATTAAAATTCCAAGTTGTTCCTTTGGTGACTGGCCCCTTTTAGAGAAAATAAGTCAAACAGATAAGCCTATTATTGCTTCAACTGCTGGCGCTACTATTGAACTTATTGACCAAGTAATAAGCTTTCTAAAGCATCGAAATAAAGAATTCGCGATTCTTCACTGTGTTGGTGAATATCCTACACCAGATGATAAAATGCATATTTCTCAAATTGATTTTCTTAAAAATCGCTATCCAGATGTTCGGATTGGTTTTTCTACGCATGAGGATACATCTAACACTGACTTCATTAAGATGGCTGTTGCAAAAGGTGCTAGCATTTTTGAAAAACATGTAGCTGTTCAAACTGAAAAATATGGAATTAATAAATATTCAGCAACCCCTGAACAGGTTGACGCTTGGCTGGAGTCTGCTTTATATGCTCAAAAAACTTGTGGTGTTAGTGATGTCAGACTTCCTGTTAATCCTAAAGAGGCTGCAAGCTTGCTTTCTCTTAGAAGAGGGGTTTTTGCTAAGCGAGATATACATAAAGGTGATGCATTGACTATTGAAAATGTTTTTTTTGCATTTCCTCCAGAAGAGGGACAATTTACTGCAAATGACTGGTCAAAATATTTTTCATTTCATGCTAAAGAAGATATTCATGTTAATGATGCAATTTCACCTAGTAATTCCATTAAGACAGATTCGAGAGAAAAAATTTGGGATATAGTTAAAAAAGTTAGAAAAATTATAAAGGATAGTAATGTTGTAATACCAGGATCAGCTGAGCTTGAAATATCACATCATTATGGATTAGAAAAGTTTCATGAGTTTGGCCTTACAATGTTGACTGTTGTAAATAGGGATTATTGTAAAAAATTATTAGTGTCACTTCCTGGACAAAAACATCCTGAACAATATCATAAGCAAAAAGAAGAAACTTTTCATGTTTTATATGGCACTGTAGAAATTGTATTAAATGGCGTGACTCAGACTTGTTCTCCTGGAGATGTGCTAACTATTGAACCAGAAACGCGTCATGCATTTATAAGTCATGATGGAGCAGTTATTGAAGAAATCTCTAGTACTCATTTTGTTAATGATTCATTTTATACAGATGAAAGTATCTCTCTTAATGAGAATAGAAAAACTATATTGACACATTGGATGGGCTAGTTGGGTGAGTGAAACTTATAGAGTTGCTGACTACATAGCAGATTTTATTGAAAAAATTGGGGTTAAAAATGTCTTTCTTTTGCCAGGAGGTGGTGCAATGCACCTTGTGGACGCAGTTGGTAAGAATAGGCAAATTGAAGTAGTGGCCTGCCTTCATGAGCAGGCAGCAGCAATTTCTGCAGAAGCTTACTCAAGGATTAGTGAAAATATCGGTGTAGCAATGGTTACTACAGGTCCAGGTGCTACAAATGCTATCACTGCAGTTGCCGGTGCTTGGATCGAATCTGTTCCTTTAATGATCATATCTGGTCAATGTAAAAGAAGTGACATGCTTCGTGACTCACCTTTGAGGCAAAAGGGAGTCCAAGAGGTTGATATTGTTAAAATGGTTAAGAGTATTACTAAATACTCAAAAATTGTTGAAAACCCACAGGAAATAAGGTCTGTGTTGGAAGAGGCTTATCATATGGCTAAAGATGGACGAGCTGGACCTGTTTGGATTGATGTTCCTCTTGATGTTCAAGGGGCTCCGTTATCTTTGGAAAACCTTCCTGTTTGGCAAAATAATAATACAGATAAAGTAAAAGACATTCCTAATAAAGTAATTAAGGATATTCAGAATTTAATCTCAAATTCAGAGAGACCTCTAATTATTGCAGGACATGGTATTCGTTTAGCAAATGCTGCTGAATCATTTAAAGATTGGGTTGAGGAGCTTGGAGTTCCTGTGGTAAGCACTTGGAACGCTCTTGACCTATTACCATTCAACCATCCTCTTTATGTTGGCCGTCCAGGGGTTGTTGCATTAAGAGGTCCAAATTTTGCTGTTCAAAATTGCGACTTATTAATAAGTATTGGTTGCCGATTAGATAATATCATTACGGCATATAATTCAAAAGGCTTTGCTAGAGAGGCTAAAAAAATCATTGTAGATGTTGATTCAAATGAGATCAAGAAACTTGAAATGGATATTGAAATTTCAGTTGTTTCTGATGCGGGTAAATTTATTGATTCCATCAAAAAAACAAAAATAAAAACTTCTTCTGGTCTTAAATTTTGGCAAGACACTTGCAATGATTGGAAAACTAGATATGGAGTTAATAAAGGAAAACCTTTTCCAAATAAAGGTGAGATCTCCCACTATCATCTGGCAAATTCTTTGTCAAATAATATTCCTGAAGAAACTTTGATTTCTACAGGAAGTTCTGGTCTCGCAGTTGAAGCCTTCTACACCGTTTTTCGTAATAGGGTTGGCCAAAGAGTTTTTCTCACCTCTGGTTTAGGCGCAATGGGCTATGGCTTACCGTCTGCTATAGGTGCCTGTTTTGCTAATAATAAAAAGCCAATGGTTGCTATTGAAAGTGATGGAAGTTTGCAGCTCAATATTCAAGAGTTGGCTACAGTTAAGGCCTTTAACCTGCCGATTGTATTAGTGGTTATGAACAATGATGGATATGCTTCTATCAGAAATACTCAGCGTAATTATTTCGAAGAAAGATACGTTGGTACTGGCCCAGAGTCTGGCCTAGTATTACCAGATCTTGAAAAATTATCTTTTACTTATAATATTCAGTTTGAAAAAGTAATTGATGCTTCTGAATTAGATGAAACTCTTCAAAAATGTATAGGTTCAAATCAGCCTGTAATAATTGATGTTCGATTAGTCAAGAATGAGGTTTTACTTCCTAAAGTTTCAGCTTTACCTCAAAAAGATGGTTCAATTTATTCTATGCCACTGGAGGATATGACCCCACTTCTTCCTCTCAAAATACTTGAGTCAGAAATGATTATAAGTCTTCTAGATATTTCTAGAAATGCTAACAGAGATAATTGAAATGTCAATTAATTGCAGAGTTTGCGACGCTATATGCTACAAAAATAATCTATTAAGTTATAGTAATATGCCTTCATCGGCTCAAGGATTTTTAACAACTGAAGATTTAAAATTTGATGCAGGTTCAAGTCTTTTTATTGTTCAATGTAAGTCTTGTGGTTTGATTCAGCTTGACAATGCTCCTGTTCCATACTTTAAGGAAGTAATTCGAGCAAGTTCTTTTTCAGAAGAGATGAAAAAATTCCGCTTAAAGCAGTTTAAGTCTTGGGTAAAAGAATTTAATTTAACCAATAAAAAAGTATTAGAAGTTGGTTGTGGTAAGGGCGAATACCTTGAAATTTTATCTACTGTTGGTGCAGAGGCACACGGAATTGAGTATTCAATACAATCAGTTGATTATTGTGTGAATAATAATTTATCTGTATCTCAGGGGTTTTTAGGCGATAAACATTCAGATATAGAAAATCAAAAATTTGATGGATTTATGTGTCTTAGTTTTATGGAACATTGGCCTGATCCAAATAAAGTCCTTGGTGAACTTTCAAAGATTTTAAATGAAGGTTCAATAGGTCTTATAGAAGTTCCAAATTTTAATATGATTTTAGAAAAGGGTTTATACTCCGAATTTATCTCAGATCATCTTATGTACTTTACTAAAGAGACTTTAATTTTTACTTTGCAACTTAATGGTTTTGAAGTTTTAAGTTGTAAATCGATTTGGCATAACTATATTTTGTCAGCGGTTGTAAGAAAAAGAATTAAAACTAATTTAGATTTTTTTGAAAACTTTAAGAAAAAAGTAAAGTATGATTTAGATTTTTTCATAAAAAAATTCCCTGAAAAGGGCGTTGCTATCTGGGGAGCAGGGCACCAAGCACTTGCAACTATTTCATTAACTAAAATTGAGAAAAATATTAAATATATTGTTGATTCTGCTGTTTTCAAACAAGGTAGATACTCACCTTCGAGCCATATTAAGATAGTTTCAGAAGATAAATTAATAGAAGATCCTGTCGATGCACTAATTATAATGGCAGGGAGTTATTCTGACGAAATTATTAAAATTATGAAATCGAAATATCCTTTAATTGAAATTGCAGTTTTAAGAGAGTTTGGACTAGAGTTATTTGAAGACTGAATCATGAGAGAAATCAAAGAACTATTAAGTAAAATTGCTAATCCAAGAAAGGGCTTGCCAGAAGAGGTATTTTTATTTGTAAGTCAGTTAACACCAATGGTCAATGTAGAGCTTTTAATTAAAGATCCATTGAAAGGAACTTTATTAACATGGAGACATGATGAATTTTATGGGCCAGATTGGCATTTGCCTGGTGGAATAATAAGATTTAAAGAACTAGCTGAAACTAGGGTGAATAAAGTAGCATTAAATGAACTTGATGCTACAGTATCTTTTATTGAGAAGCCTATTGAGATTAATGAAATTATGAATAAAGAACGTGATTTAAGAGGCCATTTTTTGTCCTTATTGTATGAATGTAGTTTAACAAGCTCACTAAATAAAGCAACTAAGTTCGATAAAAATTCTCCTAAAAATGGAAGCTGGTGTTGGTTTCAAAGTTGTCCTGATAATTTAATTTATCAACATGAAATATATAGGGACAAGATAGGATTGTAATTTTAAAAATATATTCTTTTGTTTATTAATCTTATTATAATTATTCAAAGTTTAATTTATTAATCTTAGTTCATAAAATTTTCTGTTAAAGGAGTAAATTATATTATGCAAACTGCAATTCCAATTTATGCTGAAGAGGCTGCACTTACTGAAATTGAAGGTAAGAAGCGTCAAGATCAAAGTATTAAAAGACCCAGGGTTTATGAAAAAATCCAGAATTATTTTGGCAATATGGCTGATGGTGTAATAAGTCCTATTCTTCGCCTTAAAATAAATAGATCACTTTGTAATTTTCACTGCTTACATTGCTGTGAAGAGCCCTACATGAGCAGGGATTTAAAAAAGAAAACGGGTACTATTGATCCCAGGCATCAAATGACAATTGATGATTATGCTGAGTTATCTAGACAAGCCGATGAATATGGAATTTATCGTTTCGTTTTAACTGGAGGAGAGGCGCTATTAGATAAAAATCTTGAAGAGTTAATTATTGCTCTTGATCCAATGAAGCACCTCATTATCCTAGATACGAATGGATGGACTTTTGATGAAGAAAAGGCAAAATGGTTTGCAGCTCTAGGTGGTTATAAAGTTCAAATTTCATTGGATAGCTTTATAGAAGAAGAGCATGACTCTTTTCGTGTAAAGCCTGGATCATACAAGAGGGCGCTTAGAGCTGTTAAAGCCTCAAAAGAGGCTGGTCTTGAGTTATTGATTTCTACATGTATTGTAAAAGATAGAGTTTTTTCAAAGGAATTTGACGAGTTTTGTGAATATTGCTATGAAGAAGATATACCTTTATACGTTACTCTTGCTAAGCCTGTAGGTAGTGCTCGAGGCCATGATGAGTGGGTATGTACCAAAGATGATGTGGATTACCTCAAACTTTTAGAAGATAAGTATAATATTTTTACTCACATGACCCCTTCGTATGGCCGTCCGGGTCAATGCATTACTGTAAAAGGTATCAATACAATTAATCATGATGGAGAGATTGTCCCATGTCCATACATGGACCTATCAATTGGAAATGTTATGACTATGCCACTCTCTGATATTCTTGATCGTGGAATGCAGGATAAATGGCTTGGACCTTACAGAGATGAATGTATTATTGGAGAAAACTTCGATTTTATTAAGTTTCATAATGATACTGTTACGGACCATCTTAAAGAATCACCTTTACTTCCGGTTCCTTATGAAAAAGGTTTTGCTATTGCTGGGTTGTCTAAAGACTCGGGTAAGGTGAGTAATATAGCATTTCCTAATGTTGAAAATACAACGAACCAATTAAAGGATTAAAATGAGCTTAGAAGAAAATAATGAGAGTTTGTTTGATCAGAAAGGAAGAAGAATTCCATTCAGTGGTATGAGGGTTTTTAATGAAGAGTCATTGTCGTATTATAAAATAAGTAAATCTTCTTATAATTTTCCAGAAATTTTAACAAACAGTAAGAAATTTTCTAGTGTTGATCCTGGCATTAAACTTGAATCTTTTGAATCAACATGTACAGATTTGAAAGAAAATTTAGAGAATGAACCTCTCTTAAAAAACCTTTTCACTGGAGTTCATGTTCCCTTTATTTGCCCTAAGAGAGAGCCAGAAATTGATTTAGGAATAGAATTAGAAAAAACAACATTACCATCAGTTGCCGCCTCATTTAAAGGCACTTTTCCAGAGCTTCATTGTAAAGCTACACTTCAGGGTAGTTCAAAATTAGAGGGCGAATTAAGCATCGATAATAAGTCACGATATGACTCCTTTCTTGATGCACAACAAAGAGGTGCAGTGGTTGGATGGTATTTTCCACAAGCTTTGCAGGAGTATGATATTGATTCTCAACGAGCTCAAATGAAAACTTTACCACTTCATGAAAATCTGGTCCTTAGTGGTGCTGTAGATACCGCAGCAGCCCTAATTGGCTCGCCTGACTTATTGGTCAACATAGATGATTATCCACCAGTACTTTGTCTTTCAGCTCTTAAGCACACTGACGAACGTTTAATGTTATGTTTTAAAGCTTATGGTCAGCATCTCGAGTTTTGGTGCATGAGTCAGATGCTTACTCCAGGACAGAAACAAGTCTCTGAACAATGGTCTGGTGGCCTGACTTTATTTGCATCGATTGAATGAATTCTGAAGAGATAAATATCTCTGAAAGGGAATTTAGTGGATGGTCTGAATTAGCTGGTGAGTCTATTTTTATTACTGGGGGCTCTGGTTTTATTGGTTCAGCGCTTCTTTACTCACTAATTGAGTCAAACAAAAGGAGCAATTTAAATATAAGAGTCACAGTACTTACAAGAAATATTAGTTCATTTACAATTAAACATGCTGAAATAGTTAAATCAAGTTTTATTACCCTGTTAGAGGGTGAAGTTAGAAATTTTGATTTTCCAAAAGAGAAATTTTCAAAATTATTTCATTTAGCGACAACTTCTGCTTTCGAAACTTTCAAAGGAGAAGATCAACTAAGAAAATACAAGACACTTGTTGAAGGAACAGAAAGAGTTCTTCAATTTGCAGCATTTAGCAACGTAAAGAAGATAGTTTTTACAAGCTCTGGAGTTGTTTATGGCAAACTCCCAGAGGGAGTAAAGAATGTTAGTGAAACTTACTTTGGTTCTCCTGATACGAGTTCACCTTCTTCAGCACTTGCTCAAGGAAAGAGAGGTGCCGAGTTTCTAATATCATATTATGCTGATAAGTACGGTTTTGACTTTGTGATTGCAAGATGTTTTTCATTTGTTGGGCCAAATCTTCCTTTACAACTTCATTATGCAATTGGAAATTTTGTATTTGATGCAATGCATAATGAAACAATTAATATTAAAAGTGATGGTAAAGCATATCGATCTTACATGGATGTTAACGATTTAACAGTGTGGCTTTTAAGTTTTATGTCAATTAATTGCAAACATAAGATTTATAATGTAGGCTCAAATCAAGCATTGTCAATTATAGATTTAGCAAAAAAAATACAAAAAATAATATCACCCAATAAAAAAATAGTGATTCAAGGGGACACTTCTCATTCCGTAGGAAATTTTTCACGTAGTTACTATGTGCCTAATATAGATCGAGCCACAAATGAATTTAATTTAGATATATGGATTGATTTAGATTTATCAATTAACAGGTTAAGAGATGCCAGTAAATCTAAAGAATAAATCTCTAAAAACGGTTATATTTGATCTAGATGGGACTTTAATAGACTCTTCCTCTAGTATTGTTGCTAGTTTTAAAAGTGCTTTTCTATCCTGTGGTATAACTCCAATAAAGTCTCTAAATTCAGATATTATTGGCCCACCATTAGTGGAGATACTTGAACAATTGTCTGGCACTTCTAATAAGAAAATTTTGGATAATTTGTCGGCTGAATTTAAGTCTCATTATGATACGTATGGCTACAAGAATACAATAGTTTATCCAGGTATAGTTCAAATGCTTACTGAGGTCAAGAAAAGTGGTTTAAAGATTTATATTGCAACTAACAAACGAATTTATCCTACTCAGAAAATTATTAATTTACTAAAGTGGAGCGATTTTTTTGAAGGCATTTATGCTTTAGATTCTATTTCACCGCCAGCTTTATCAAAAGGTAGGCTGCTATCTACTATTATGAAAAATAATAACCTTGCAAAAGAAAATACAGTTTATGTTGGCGATCGTGAGGATGATAAAACCGCTTCATTTTTTAGCAACATTGATTTTATAATGGCTTGTTGGGGCTATGATAATAAAGAAGAATTATTGGATACAGTTAATGTCTTATCACCATTAGATTTAATTAATAAATTACTTAATATTAAATAGTGCATAAATTATGAGTTCTATTTCTATTGCAATACCAACTTATAATAATGCTGAGTTCTTGGATTATTTATTGGAAACAAATACTCCATTGTTTGAAAAGTACAAAATCAGAGTTTTTATTTCGGACAATGATTCTACTGATAATACAAACGAAATAATAAATAAATGGAAAGTTAAATATTCATTGATTACTTCAAGAAAAGTTCCAAGGCATGTGAATTTTACAAAAAATACAGAATTAGCTTTAAATCTTGCTACAACTGATTTTGTATGGCTTATGGGTGATAGGTATTTTATCCCTGAAAAGACAATTAAGTATGTTTTGGAGTCAATAAAATTAAATCCTGAGACCGATCTTTATGTTTTGAATCTTGAAGATATGGTAAAGAATATTCCTTCAGCTGACTACACTAATTCAGAATTATTGTTAACTGATCTAGGCCCCTTAATGACCTGCGTTAGTTCACTATTGATTAGAAAGGAGGTCCTCAAAGAGCTTGATTTTAAAAAGTTTGATAGTTCTGGATTTGCTCATTTTTGCTCGATATTTGAATATTTAACTGATAAAGACTTTCATGTGTTATGGAACCCTGAATACTCAGTCTATGCTATTAATCCAAAAGGAGTAATAAGAAAAAATTGGAGTCATGACTTTAGAGCTCTTGAGTTTGGCTCTCGACAGTGGATTAATTCTGTTTTTTCATTGCCTCCAAATTACTCTTTTAATAGTAAATTGAAGTGTATTAAAAATTTTGGAATTTTAAGTAAACTATTTACGTTGAGAGGTATCGCTCTGATGAGGTTCAGAGGAATTTTGACTTATACTAGCTATAAAAAATATTCAAAAGAAATTGGAATTATAGTGAAATACCCAAAATTTATTGTAATGCTAATGTCAATTTTCCCAAGATTTATTCTAATAATTCTATTTTACCTTTTAACAAAGTTACCTAAAAAAACAACTTCATTAATTGGTTTTAGGAGTAATTAGGTCAATTTAAATAATAGATTTAACGCAAAGAACCCCCAAAAGAAAATAGTATAAAATGAATATCATTACAATTCATATAGTTCAAAACTATTTTTGAGCTTATTATTTTTTCAAAATGAACTCAATTAAATCCTATACTAATTTAAATAAAATTGTTGTATTCTTCCATGATTGGTTAAATTTAAATCAACAAGGTTTCTCTTCGCAACAGTTAGAATTATTAAAAAAAGACAATGCTCTAATCATTTTAAGTCTTTTTTGGCTGGGTAAAAAAATTGAAGAAGTTAACAATTTTCAAGCTAATCGATATTTTTTAAATGCTATTAATGTTGAGTATCTGCAAGAACAAAATTCACTTTATAAATTTTCAATTGGAAATGAACTTGATAATCAAATTGGAGGCAATTCAAGTAATAACTTAGACTTTCTGAAAGACTTAGGAGTTGTTATTTTGAGGGAGTTTGATGAACAAAAAAATATAAATAGTGATACACGAGAAAAATGGAATTTAAGTAAAAGAAATTTTTTCAATGATAATGGTTATGTGGTAATTCCTGATGTTTTGTCTAGTGCAGAGTGTGACCACTATAGGGAAATTGTTATAAATATTGCAAAAGAAGAAGAGTTAAATAATAGCGGATATTTTTATGGTTTTAATAATAGATTTCAAAGAATTTATAATCTAGTAAATAAATCACATAAACTCGGTGAATTGTTAACACTTCCAATAGTAGAATATATTATGAATGACTTATTTGACAGGGAAACCTTGCATGATAAGTATACTTTAAGTAGTTGGCATGCAAATATCATTCCTGGTGGAGGGGAAGAGCAAAAGTTTCACTTAGACTCTGCAGTGCCACAACCAATTCCACCTTGGATAATAAGAGCTAATATTAATTTTATTGTTGAGGACTATACTGCAGATAATGGTGCAACAGTTTGTCTTCCAGGCTCACATAAAATTCTTTCGAAGCCCACATTTAGTGATGAACAAAAACATAAAAAACAATTAGTTAAAATGATTGCACCCAAAGGCTCAATGGTTATTTGGACTGGGCATTTGTGGCATAAAAGTGGAGAAAATAGTACCAACAAAAATAGGGTTGCACTTTTAGCATGCTTTGCTGCCAGTCATTTAATTGAGATGGCTCTTGAGGAAAATCATCAGTTAATCATAGGTGAAGAAAATCTTAATTCTTTTTCAGAGGAGTTAAAAAATCTACTTTTATTCAATCATGGTCTAAAACAAGGAGCTAAAAGTAAGTCTAGTTATTTCAAAGACTGATCAGTTGATAAATTCAATCTAGTATTTATCTCAAAATAAACTTCTAGACTTACTTATATTTCATAAAATATGTTAATTAAAATTAATTTTATTTAATACGAGATTCAATGAAAAGTGAATTTTTAACAGTAATTATTCCATTTTATAACGCAATTAGATATAAAGAAATAATCTTAAATAATTTAAGTCGAAATAAATCAAATCAAGTTAGTTTTATACTAATCGATGATGGTTCGGAAGATGACCTTCTTGATTTGATTAAAAAAGAAGTTGAAGAAAATAATATTGTTTTTATAAAAAATCCCAAAAAATTTGGAGTATCTAAATCAAGAAATATTGGTATAAGAAACTGTCGTTCTGATTTTTTAATGTTTTGTGACGTAGACGATGATTTAGATTTAAGTCAAATCAATAATTTGAGCGATACTCTTGAGCAGGAAAATGATTTAATCATATTTAAACATCAAAGTAAGGATAAATATAATTTTCAACAAAAATCCTTTAACCACAATCAAAATGGCCAGTTAGATAAGAAACGAAGACTTTCTTTAATAATTGATTATTTAAAATCACCAGTTGGTAGTTCAATCCTCATTCACTGTTGGGCTTCTATTTATAAAAGAAAATTTTTAATAGAAAATTCATTGCTTTTTAATGAATCCATTGAGAAATTTGAAGATTCTCTGTTTATCAGCGAAGTTATTACTAATGCTAATACTATTAAAATTTCAGATATTGAGATATATAGTCATTGGGTTCATCAAGGCGGCTTATCTTATTTTTCAGAAAACGGTATAGGTAAATTTAGTCTTCATGTTGAAGTTTATTATCAATTTTTAAAAAATCATGGAATATTTAATGCAATAGATTTAAAGCATTCTGCAACTAATTTTTATGTGTCGAAATTAATGGTACAAATACAAAATAGAAGCTTTGGATTTGTCAAATCGGCTATTGAAAAGATTTTGCTTGAGGATTCAGTTATTGAATCATTAAAATTTTATAATATTGAATGTAAAAAAATGCCACTAATAAAAAACTGGATGTTTAAATCCAAATTAATTATAACTTTAATGATTATGTTTTACAGATTTATTAATTAGCAGTATTCTTAACTATAAGATTTCAATTGGAACATTAATATACTTTTCATAAGGGATTGGCTTGGACGTTTGAATTGCCGACTCTATTTCTGGAGCGCTATAAGACCTGCCTTTGCAAAAGTTGCATGCGGGTATAAACTCGATATCGTTTATATATTTTTTAATATCATTTGTTGATGCATTAACGGAAACATAGTTTCTTTTATCATCAGGCATACCTTGTAATCTATCGGCATTTGCAGCAAATGGACAGCGATATAATTTGTTGTCCGTAAGTGTTATTAAATTTCGAGCACAACAATCAAGAAACATTTCCTTCATTTCAGGTACATCCCTCTTAAAGTCTTGGAGAACGCCACTATCAGTCCAATTCTCTGGATCATGCAATCTATGCGGCACTTCTAACCTTTTTAAGGCTTCGTGAACTTTAGCTGTATTTCTTTCAATAGCTCCCTTAGTTACTTTACGATAATCAGTTAAGGTGAAGACTAGTTTGGGATGCTTAAGAATATTAACAAACTCCTCTTTAAGGGGTATGGTTGCATTTGAATATACAACTTGTTTAGTTATTTTATTATTATTATTAAAATAATCCATTATTCTATATATATCTTTATTCATAAATGGCTCACCACCAATTAGTCTAATTTCGTATATATATTCTACTTTTGATGTTAATTCATCAAAGTCTGCCTTAATTTCTTCAAAAGAAATATCAACTGGAGCTTCATAGTATTGCATAAGATTAGAGCAGTCTTTGCACTTTAATGAGCATTTTTCAGTAATTACAACATCCACACTTCTTAAATATAAGCTTTGAGTTACAAGATATGATTTATGGCATTTTTCAACTGCCTGAAGAGAGTACTTAACAAAATCCTCACTTTCGTCTGTTGGATTTATATGCACAGGATGATTG
Source organism: Candidatus Pseudothioglobus singularis PS1 (assembly GCF_001281385.1). Taxonomy (NCBI): domain Bacteria; kingdom Pseudomonadati; phylum Pseudomonadota; class Gammaproteobacteria; family Pseudothioglobaceae (SeqCode); genus Pseudothioglobus (SeqCode); species Pseudothioglobus singularis (SeqCode). Next base: position 1,365,453 of record NZ_CP006911.1, on the reverse strand, counting down.
TTTAAAAATAGGCCAAGAGCAAGCCATTTTTTTATATTTAAATTTTCTACGTTTGGAAGAACGTCTTGGATGTCTATGACAGAGATTATTATTACAGAATTTTTTGTTAATTTTTCTTTTGCTTCATCAAGCGTAATACAGCTTATACCAGTCGACTCTCTCCCTGATTTTTTTGTATCAGTATCGATAAAATTTTGAATTGGTATATCAATATTTGCAGCAAGCCACCGACCAGAAATTCCAAAACCATAAATATAAACATCTTCTTCTTTTTCTAAAGACTCTTTTAATTGGGCAATTGAATCGTAATTAATAACATTATTCATATTCTTACCAAGTAATATAAAATCAAAGATAATTATATCTTAAAAAAATGATTCCTCAATAGTTTCAAAAATCCCAATTCACTTTTAATGCTCCTAAATATCATTTAATGGAAATATTGTTAAAAAATTCAATTTTAAATGCAAGAACTATACTTTTTATAATTAGAGGGGCAACTCTTGTATCTAAGTTTCTCCTAATTGTTTATATGGCACGAAAGCTTTCAGTGGTTGATTTAGGATTATATGGATTTATAACAGCTGCAATTTTTGCAACAGTTTATATTGCTGGATTAGAGCATGGAAGCATTACAGCAAGGCAAATAATAAATTGTAAAGATTTTTTATGTAAACAAAAAACAGTTTTTGGGTTAACAATTTTTACCTTAATTATGTTTTTTCTTATCTCACCTATATCTTATTTATTTATTACTTCGAAGGTGACTTTAAGCTTAGATATGGTAATCTTATTTTTTATTATTGTTTATGGTGAATCTTATTCTACGGAGCATAAAAAAATTCTTATTTCTCTAAATCAACCAGTTTATTCATCAGTAGTTGATTTCATTAAATCAGGAGTTTGGGCTTATTTAACAGTGATTTTTGTATCTCTAAATATTTTTAACTTGAGTATAAGAAATATACTTTTTATGTGGGCTTTATCTGTAATCATTGGGTGTTTTTTAGTATTTATTAAGTTAATTAAATATTATGGAATGTCAGTATTTGCAACATTACCTTCAATTAAGACTTATGGAAGACAGATCTACTTAACACTGCCTTTTTTTGTTACTGGAATTTCATTAATTGTGTTTGAACTATCTGGAAGATTCTCACTTCAAATCATTAATGCTCAAGTTGAAGCCGGTATTTATACTTTATACTCTGGTTTTATATTTGCTATTCCTCTATTTGTTTGGAGCTCATCTGTTGCTTTTGATCACTCTAAGATTCTCCAAGCTTATGAGAATGAAGAGGTTTCGAAGTCTGATAGCTTAATAAAAGTGATGCTTAAAAGATCATTACTTATATGTCTTTTTTTAGTTGCTTTTTTATATTTTTTCTTTGATTTGTTACTTATATTGATTGAAAAAATTGAATATATCAATTATATTAATGATTTCTATCTCTTTCTTTTGGTTCCTTTTTTTCATATAATTGATTCACATTTATATTACATGCTTTATACTAGAAAGAGAGATAAGGCTAATGCATTAAGTTCTTTGGCAGGAGTTGTCTTTTTGTTTATATTCCAATATTTAACTATAGATTTATATGGTATTACCTCTGTTATTTTTTCAATTATATTGGCACTAATCATATCAATAGTACTAAAGATTTTCTTTATTAAGAAAAATATGATTGCTGAGACCATCCCTCAATAATATTCTATGAAATTTCTTAAAAAATTTTCTACTCTTTGTAGTTCTATGGACATATTATCTCTAATCAGATTATCTGTTGATTTAATTTTTACAAAGATTTTCTATCCTAAAGCTCGAATTATTCGTAGGCCTGTATATATTAGAAACGAAGGCTCATTAATTTTAGGAAAAGACTTTTCATGTGGCCCTGGACTTATTATTGAATTATTTGGTGCAACTTCAAAAGTTGAAATTGGTAAGGGTGTTATGGCATTTCACAATTTACATATTGGTGCTTTAGATAGAGTGATTATTGGTGATAGAGTATTAATTGCTAGTGGGGTTTATATCTCAGATCACAGCCATGGTAATTATTCTGGAATTTCTCAATCCAGCCCAACCGAGCCTCCTGTTGAAAGAGAATTAGTTTCCAATCCGATAGAAATTGGAAATGATGTTTGGATTGGTGAAAATGTTTCTATATTGCCTGGTGTAAAGATTGGTAAAGGCTCTATAATTGGCGCAGGCGCAGTAGTAAATTGTGATGTACCTAATTATTGTATTGCTGCTGGAGTGCCTGCTAAATTATTAAAAAGATATAGTTTTGAAAAAAAACAATGGATTTTAATATCTGAAAATGAATATTAAATTTGGTAATTCTAGGATGTCTTTATTTAATCCTTTTTTAATATTTATATTGTCTCTATTATCATGTTTGTTTGTTTTAGTTACGGAAAGAGCATTAGGTATCGGTTTGAATTTTCACCCAGACGCAAATACTTACTTAACTCTTGGGAAAGATATAGCATTAGCTGATTTTAATTTCCGGTTTCTTTTTGGAAACTCCTTTTATGTTCTAGTTAGTTTGTTTGATAGCATAATATGGCAAGTGTTAGCTTTTAATATATTTCTATATTCACTAACCAATGTTCTATTGGCAACTTTTTTTGATAAGAATTTTAGTTCTAATAGCTTTTTAATTTGGTTTTTGATTTTATTAGTCATCTTTAATCCATATCGATTACATTTAGCAGTTCACGTATTGAAAGATACGATTATTATTTTTGGTTTAATAGGTTTTTTAACCCTTAGTAGAGTTTACTCATGGATCTTCATGATAATTTCTTATTCAGCATCTATACGAACATTGATCTATCTTGTTTCATTTATCAACAAAAAGACCTTTATTTTAGCTATCATGCCAGTGATAGTTTTTATTTTTATTCAGAAGGATGGTTTTTTGTATTCAATAATAAATATTGAAAATCAAGTTAATATGACATTTAGAGATTTTGATAAAGTGCCTAATTTTTTTGAATATGGAATATTAGGAGCTTTATTGAGAGCTATAATTTGGCCATTTTTATTTTTAACTGGTTTATTTATTTTCTTTAGTCCGTCTATTATGTACCTGCCAATTGCATTTGGCTCTTTTTGTCTCCAGTTTTGGCACATAATATGCTTTCGAAAGCTTGCTTTTTTATTTCCAATATATCTTAGTATGAGTGTTTTGGCGTATATGGTTTCTGGCTTTACAAGTTTTATAAGATATTCATTACCCTTGTTGACAATTCTTCCAGTAATGGTTTTATATAAAAACAACAAACAGCCCAAAGTATACTTAAATATGGACAATCAAAATGATAGGTAGAATCAAATATGCAATTTTAAGAAGAATTTTTAATTTATATGTTTCATCTTTTGATGGAAGTAAATATAAAAATGATCCTAATTATAATTTGGACTTAATTAATGATTGTTTTATGAATAGAAAAAGTCAAACGATTGATTTTAATATTTTTGAAAGAATATGTAGGTCATACAATATGGCTAAAGATGTTCAAGAGAGGGCCAATTCTGTTTATCAGGTTGGTAATGAGTGGGTTCCAATATATAAGAGATATATGGGCGACATCATGAGGGTATTAAATGAATGTGATTTTCAATCTATGGAGCTTATATATAATAACTTTATGCGTGAACCCTGTAGTGTTGGATTGCATGGAATTGGCGGATATGAAAGAATGACAAAAAATTACTTTTCTGGAAATATCAGTACGCCAAATGCCAGAATATACATAAAAGATGTGGTCAACAGATATAACATTTGGAATGCTGAATTGGGTAATTCTCATAACATAGATTCATTAAAAGGTCCATTACTTGGAAATACTTATGGCCATTTTGTTGACGGAATTTTTGTTGAGGGAGGCTCCTACTATAATCACTATTATGCAACTAAAATTAGTCAATTATTAAAAGATAAAAAACGCAGCTCTGTATTAGAATTAGGCGGTGGATTTGGAAATATGGCATATTATCTTATGCAAGAGTCCAATAATGTCACTTATTTTGATTTTGATTTGCCTGAAAATTTTGCTCTTACAGCTTTTTACTTACTAAGCTCTTTTCCAGATAAGAAGATTGCCCTTTATGGAGAAGTAGATCTAGAAAATGACAACCTTACTAACTATGATTTAATTTTAATGCCTAATTTTGAAATTGATAAAGTTCGCACTAACAGTATAGATTTAGTATTTAATTCATATAGTTTAGCTGAGATGCCTCCTAATACAATTAAAAACTACATTAATATTATCAATAGAATTTCTAATAATTATATATATCATCTGAATCATACGAAATATAGCACTATGTCTGCAGATGACTTTCCTATCAATCTAGATAAATTTGAACTTATGAATAGGACTGAAGCATTATGGAACAAAGCAATAAATTTTTCTATGGATGAATTTGAGTTCCTTTATAAGGCTAGAAATTGAATGTCTAATTTATGAGAAAAAAAATTTCTATTGTTGGTACAGTTGGTTTACCAGCAAAATATGGAGGTTGGGAGACGCTTGCAAATAATTTAGTTGATCATCTAAGTAGTAGATTTGATATAACAGTTTATTGCAGTAAAAAAAAATATCCAACAGAGATTGAAGAATTTAATGGAGCCAAGTTAAAGTATATTAATCTTAACGCTAATGGCATTCAAAGCATTCTATATGATATTGTTTCAATTTATAAATCCTTAAAATTTGCAGATACTATTATTGTTTTGGGCGTTTCAGGATGTATTTTTTTACCTTTAGTTAAATTTTATGGCAAAAGTCAACTAATTGTTAATATTGATGGATTGGAATGGAAGAGAGATAAGTGGGGAAAGTTTGCAAAATTGTTTTTAAAATTTTCTGAAAGAATTGCTGTTAAATTTGCAAATATTGTAGTTACTGACAATAAAGCTATCCAGAAATATGTTCTTGATCAATATAACGTAAATAGTGTATTTATTCCATATGGTGGAGATCATGCTAATAGTGAGGGTAAGGATGATTTTATAGCTATTTATGATTTTTTGAATTTCCCCTATGCTTTTTCAGTTTGTAGAATCGAACCTGAAAATAATATTGATATGATTCTTAAGACGTTTAAGTCTAATGACTCATATCCTTTAGTAATCGTAGGTAACTGGTCAAATAGTAATTATGGATTGAAACTTAAGCAACAATATAAAAATCAACATAATATATATTTAATAGATTCAATTTATGATCAAAAAAAACTTGATATCTTAAGAAGTAATTGTACTATTTATATCCATGGACACAGTGCAGGAGGAACTAACCCCTCTCTGGTTGAAGCGATGAATTTAGGCCTTCCTATAGTTGCTTATGATGTGGAGTATAATCAAAAAACAACCTTTAATATGGCTCTCTATTTTAAAGATACTCAAGAATTATTTGAAATAATAAGTGGATTAGATAAAATTGATCTTTCCAAAATTTCTTCGGATATGAAGTCTTTAGCTGAAAAACACTATACCTGGCTCAGTGTCTCAGAAAAATATGCTAAGATACTTTAATATAATTAAAATAATTTAGAATTTTTCTATTTTTTGTTATTTTGGTAAAATATTTATGAGTTAATGATTTCAAATAAATATGTCAATTTTTAAAAAAATAAATACACAAAATTCTTCTCCAGTTTTAGAAGAGCAAAACTCAGCTGAGCAATTTAAATGTGGAGTTAATTTTGAGTTTGGCTATGGTGTAATTGAGGATCTTGACAGTGCTATTTATTGGTATACAAAATCTGCTGAACAAGGAAATATCAAGGCTCAAGCTTATCTTGCTTGGATTTACTTCGAAGGTAAAGGGATTGCAAAGGATTATGAAAAATCAGTTTATTGGTATTCTAAAGCTGCTAAACAGGGAGATGAAAATGCTAAGTTTGAATTATTACAGATAAGCAATTTATTTAAAAAATAGACTAAAATGATTCATTATTTATTTTTTTTAAAAAATTGAATTATTTGTCTGACAAAAATATAGTCATTACCGGCTCTTCAGGCTTTATTGGTAAAAGACTCGTAAATGCCATAGGTTGTTTATCAAATAACCTAACATTATTATCCAGAACAATTGAACCAAAAATTTCTCATCATCAAATCGAATGTGATATTGTAAATGATGATTTGAGTTTAGATTATTTTTGCAATGTAGATATAGTTTTTCATTTGGCTGGCTGTGCCCATGATATAAGTAATAAAAAAAGTGCAAATTACTATTATAAGGTTAATGTTGAAGCCACTATAAAGCTTGCTGAGCTTGCAATAAAAAATAATGTAAAAAAATTTGTCTATATTAGCTCTGTTAAAGCCGGGCTAAATAATATAAACAATAGCTCTTTTTCTAAAATCGATGATGATATTAATGATATTTATGGACTAAGTAAACTAGAAGCTGAAATGAAGCTTTTGGAAATTGATAAGAAATCCACTATGAGTATTATTATTGTTAGACCAGCTTTAGTTTATGGGCCTGAAGTAAAAGGCAATCTTGGGTTGATGTTATCTGGTATCAAGCATGGCTGGTTCCCGCCATTGCCTAAAATTAAAAACTCCCGATCTATGGTGCACATCGATGATTTAATTGGTGCTTTAATTTTTCTTGTGAATGAAAAAAGTGCTAATGGAAATACATATATTATTACTGATGGATTTCAGTATACTTCTAGAGAAATTTATGAAATTTTGTCCCAAGTAACTAGTAAAAAGCCCTACAGTTGGAGTGTTCCTAAATTATTATTTGATTTAGTAGGATATTTGCATCCAAATATTAGATCTAAAGTTAATAAAATTTTTGATAACGAAATGTATAATTCAGATAAAATTAGGTCGCTGGGATTCAAGCCAAATAAATCTTTAAAGGATATCAATGAAACGATTTATTGATTTATCTCTTGCAATATTAATTGCACTTCTCTTTCTAATTCCAATGATATTGATAGCATTACTTATAAGACTTACTTCCTCAGGTCAGGCTATATATTGGTCAAAAAGAGTAGGCTATAATAATAATATATTTAATATGCCAAAGTTTCGAACTATGAGAATCAATTCACCAGTAGTTGCTACCCACCTTATAAAAAATATTGATGAGTATTATTCTCCAATTGGCAGCTTTTTGCGTCGCACTAGCTTAGATGAGCTTCCTCAAATTTTTTCAGTATTAAAGGGTGATATGAGTATAGTAGGACCGAGGCCAGCTTTATTTAACCAAGATGATTTAATACAGTTACGCAAAGAAAAAGGGATTATGAAATTATTGCCAGGAATCACAGGATGGGCTCAAGTTAATGGCCGTGACGATTTAAGTATTCCTGAAAAGGTTTACTACGATAAAGAGTATTTGGATAAAAAATCGTTCAAATTCGACTTGAAGATTATATTTTTAACTATTTTTAAAGTCATTAAAAGTTCTAATATATCGCATTAATAGCTTGTTATTTAAGTTCTTTAAAATCAAATTGACTTTATTTATAAGGTACTAATGTATGTTAAATTTACTTAATAAATTATTGTCAATTTCTCGTTTTTATAAACAAATAATAATTATATTTTGTGATATATTTTTACTTATTTTTTCAATTTTAGCTTCCTTTTCAATACGATTGGGTTATTTATATTGGCCTCAAAATGATTTAATTATGGTAGTTTTTGGGGCCCCTCTTTTTGCCATTCCAATATTTATTAGTTTCGGACTCTATAGAGATATTATCCGTTTTATTGGACTTCAGGCTCTATGGAAGGTTAGTAAAGCGGTTTTTTTGTACTCCTTATTATGGAGTCTTATTTGTTTTATATATATTACTTCCAGTCAATTTGCAAACGTTCAAGGAATACCTCGTTCAGTTATTGTTCTTAATATATTGCTGTCATTATTAATGGTTGCTGGATTTCGTGTTTTTGGTCGTTGGATCTTAACAAAGTGTTTGAATTTACTAACTTCATTTATTTCCAAAAATGTAATTATATATGGTGCTGGTGAAGCTGGAAGACAGCTTTCTCATTCACTAGTTGAAACTAATGAGTTCAATTTAGTTGGTTTTTTAGACGATGATGTTAGTATTCAAAAAAATTCAATAAATGGAAAAAATATATATTCTCGACTAGAATTTTCAGAATTAATTCATAATTTGAATATTACTGAGGTTTTTTTGGCACTCCCCTCATTGTCAATAAATATTAGAAGAGAAATAATTGATTTTCTGGAACCTTTTTCAGTTCATGTTCGATCTTTGCCTAGTATGTTGGATTTAGTTAGAGGTAATATTAGAATTTCAGATTTAAATGAAATTGGTATTGATGATCTATTGGGACGAGATAAAGTGATTGCTAATAATGAACTTTTGAATCTTAATATTTTAAACAAAGTAGTATTAGTAACTGGTGCAGGGGGTTCAATAGGCTCAGAATTATGTCGACAAATAATTTTGCTTAAACCTAAAACATTAATTCTTTATGAGTTAAGTGAATTCGCTCTTTATCAAATTGATAAAGAGCTAAATAATGGCAATTTTGGAAAAGTAGTGATATTTCCAATATTGGGCTCAGTGAATAATCAAAAAAGATTGTCACAAGTATTTACAAAATTTAATGTTGATACAATCTATCATGCAGCTGCCTACAAACATGTTCCAATTGTAGAATTTAATAATACAGAAGGCATAACTAATAATATTCTTGGTACTTATAATTGTGCTCTTGCTGCAATTGAATCTAGTGTTGAAACTTTTGTCCTTATTTCAACTGATAAAGCTGTTCGTCCTACAAATACTATGGGTGCAACTAAAAGATTTGCTGAGTTAATTCTTCAATCTCTAGCTGATCATCAGGATAATTTAAATCTCAATTTCAATCAGAAAATATCTAATCATACTCAATTAAGTTCTAAGACTCGTTTTATGATGGTTAGATTTGGTAATGTTTTAGGATCAAGTGGATCAGTCATTCCTCTATTTATGGAACAAATTAAGTCAGGTGGACCTGTTACAGTAACTCATGGAGAAATGCAAAGATATTTTATGACTATTTCTGAAGCGGTTCAGCTAGTTATTCAGGCAGGGTCTATGGGTATAGGTGGCGATGTTTTTGTTTTAGACATGGGTAAACCTATGTCTATTTTAGCTCTTGCTAAGAAAATGATACGTCTAAGTGGATTAGAAGTTAAGAGTCAAGACAATCCAAATGGAGATATTGAAATCATTTTTAGTGGCTTAAGGCCGGGTGAAAAGTTATATGAAGAGTTGCTGATAGGAAAGAACGTATCTAATACTGAAAACCCAATGATTATGCGGGCTAAGGAAAAAATGCTTCCTTTGATTGAGTTGGAGGCAATTATTAACGAGCTTAAAGTCGCAATTAACAATAATGAAATAGATACTATGAGAAAATTATTAATCAAAGCAGTTCCTGAGTTTAAGCCTCAAACTGATATAAAGGATATACTATTCAAAGATTGCGATTCAAAATAGATTTTAGTGTAAATTTTTAAGCTTTGGCTATCCAGAAATAAAAGTACATTTTGATCATTATTTAATAATTCCTTTCTTTAAAGCTAAATAGTTTGTGGCATTTACAAAGCCTTCAATACTTCCACAGTCAAACCGTTTACTTTGATGTTTGTAAGCTAGGACTTTTCCATTTTTTGCTTGTTTTATTAACGCATCAGTAATTTGAATTTCACCACTTTTGCCTGGCTTTGTAGTTTTAAGAATTTCAAAAATGTCTGGTGTTAATATGTAGCGCCCAATTATAGCTAAATTGCTAGGCGATTGATTTTTAGCTGGCTTTTCAATTAATGAATCAACTTGAAAAGTATTATCAGAATTATTTAACAATTTTCCAGAAATAATTCCATATTTGTGCGTTTGATCATCGGGAACTTCTTCAATTGCAATAACTGAGCAATGGTATTTATTAAAAATAGTTATCATTTCAAATAAAATGTTTTCTCCATTTTCATTTATACATAAATCATCTGCAAGATTTACTGCAAATGGTTCATTTCCAATGAGTGGCTGGCCAGAAAGAATAGCATGACCTAACCCAAGCATTTCTTTCTGGCGAACATATGTGAAAGTAGCAGCATCAGTAATGTCATTTATTTTTTTGATGTAATCTTTCTTTGAATTTTCAATAAGCTGATATTCAAGCTCAAAAGCTTTATCAAAATGGTCCTCAATTGATCTTTTGCCTCTTCCTGTAACAATCGCCATATTAGAAATTCCTGCAGATAAAGCCTCTTCAACTCCATACTGTAAAAGAGGTTTAGTTAGTATTGGAAGCATTTCTTTTGGAACTGCTTTAGTGGCAGGCAAAAAACGAGTTCCATATCCTGCAGCAGGGAAAAGACATTTATTAATAATCATAAATATTGCAATTAATTTAAAATTGAAAGAAGTATTTTTGGTAACAACTAACTCTTTGTTAATTGAAGCTTTTGCTATTTTAGTATAATCACTTAAAAAGATTTATTAATAAATTTTATAGTTGAAATGTGCAAAAAAAACATATTTTTATAAAACAAACAATGAAAATTCAAAGTTTCTTTAAATTATTAAGAATAAATCATTATATAAAGAATTTCTTTATATTTATGCCTTTATTTTTTTCAGGAGAAATGATTAATGCGTATTTATTTTTAAATACTTTCTTAGCTTTCTTAGCTTTCTCTTTTGCAGCTAGTGCTGTGTATATATTTAATGACTTTCTGGATTTAAAAGATGATCTTATTCATCCTAGAAAGAGATTTCGTCCTATTGCATCGGGTGAAATTGATAAAAAAAATGCAATATTGATTATGCTAGTTTTAGCCTCATTTGGGGTTTTTATATCCACAAATATTATTTTTCATGCTTTAATAGTGATCATTATTTATTTTATTATAAATATTGCTTATTCTGTTTATCTAAAGAATGTAGTTATTTTGGATGTTAATGTTATTGCATTTGGATTTGTTTTAAGGATTTGGCTTGGGGCTATAGTAACTGATGTCAATCTTTCTATTTGGATAGTAATTTTGACATATCTTTTAGCTCTGTTTCTAGCACTTGCAAAACGAAGAGATGACGTGCTAATTTTTTTGAATTCTGGTCTAAAAATGAGAAAAGTTATTGATGCTTATAATATCAAATTTATTAATATTACCATGATAATTTTAGCTGCAGTGATTGTTATGACGTATATATTATTTACTTTATCAAATGAAGTTCAATTAAGAATTCAAAATGAACATTTATATTTAACAGTTTTATTTGTATTACTTGGACTTATAAAATATCTTCAACTTGCTTTTTTTGATGAAAATACTGCTTCCCCAGTATCAATTATTTTGAATGATAGGTTTATTCAACTAATGGTTTTCTTATGGGTTTTATCGTATTCATTTATACTCTATTTATGATACTTTTTAAATATTCAATATTTGCTATTATTGCAACATCTCTTAATCTTTTGTTTCAATTCTTTACCTTAGTAATCTATGATGGACTATGGAGTTTTTACTTTGCAATGATTATTGGAACAATTGTAGGACTCATTTGCAAGTATTTTTTTGATAAAAATTATATCTTTAATTTTAAAAATGAAGTTAGCACTAGTGAATTTAAAATCTTTTTTTTATACTCTTTAACTGGTGTTATTACTACAGCTATTTTTTGGGGTTTTGAAATTAGTTTCCACAGAATATTTGAATTTAAATCTGCGAAATATATTGGGGCAATAATTGGTCTTGGAATTGGCTATGTATTTAAATTTTTTCTTGATAGAAAATTTTTTTAAGGTGTGCATAATATGAGTATTTCGAGTTGGGGTAATTATCCTAAAATTAAAAGCCAAACTTTTAAGCTTAACAATATAGATAAGCTTTCAGAATTGGTGAATTTTCACGATAACTTAATTACTCATGGAAATGGCCGTAGCTATGGAGATAGTGCCTTAGGCGAAAAACTAATACTTTCAAGGTCCTTTAACTATTTTTTAAATTTTGACAAATCTTCAGGATTACTTAAATTGCAATCGGGTGTTATATTGTCAGATATACTTGAAATTTTTGTCCCAAAAGGTTGGTTTCTTTTAGTAACACCAGGTACAAAATTTGTTACTGTAGGGGGAGCTATTGCTAGTGATGTCCATGGAAAAAACCATCATCTAAGAGGTACATTTAGTGAATGTATAAAATCAATAACATTAATGCTACCCTCAGGCAAAGTTGTCAGGTGTTCTAGAGAAGAAAATTCAGAATTATTTAAAGCAACCTGTGGTGGAATGGGACTTACTGGAGTCATAATAGACGTTGAGTTATATTTAAAAAGAATAGAATCAAAAAATATTAGTCAAACAACAATTAAGTCAAATAATTTAAAAGAAACATTTGAGGTTTTTGAAAAGTATTCAAAATATGAATACATAGTTGCATGGATAGATTGTCTGGAAAAAGAAAAAAAAATTGGTAAGTGTTTAATTAATGTAGGCCACTTTTTAAGTGATGGTGATCTTGAATATGAAAACTTAAAAACTATTAAATTAAGTTTAAAATTACCTTCACTTATAATAAATAGGATTACTTTAAAGTTTTTTAATTTTTTATATTTTTTTAAAGTAAGAAAAAAAATATCTAATAAGATTTTGAGTTTAAATAGTTTTTTTTATCCTCTTGATTCAATTCTTAACTGGAATAAAATCTATGGTAATAGTGGTTTTATTCAATATCAATTTGTATTACCAAAAAATAAGAGTTATTTGGGGCTAAAAGAGATACTTGATAAAATTTCGAGCTCCTCATGCACTCCTACTTTGGCAGTTTTAAAACTATTCGGCCCTAAAAATGAGAACTTTTTATCATTTCCTATAAGGGGTTATACACTTGCAGTAGATTTTAAAATTAATAAAAGTTTATTTGATTTATTGGACTCTTTGGATAGCATTGTAGTAAAAAATAATGGACGTATTTACTTGGCTAAAGATGCAAGAGTATCCAAAAAAGTTTTTGAAGTTGGATATCCACAAATTGATAAATTTAGAGAAATAAGAAAAAAATATAATCTTGAAAAAAAATTTAATTCCTTGCAATCTAAGAGACTAGAGATTTAATATGAGTTATATCTTAATTATTGGTGCAAAAAGTGATGTAGGTATGGCGCTTGCCAGAAAGTACACTGATCATGGCTATAATTTATACTTGGCAGCCAGAAACTCAACTGATTTAACAGAATTTGCAAATGATCTACAGATAAGAAGCTCAAGAGCGATTAGTTGTGTAGAGCTTGATATCTTGGATTATCGATCTCATAAGGCTTTTTTTGATAATTTAAAAATAAAACCAATTGGTGTCATTGTAGTTTCAGGATATCTTGGAGTACAAAAATACTCTGAGTCTAATTTCAGTGATGTAGAAAAAATAATTGATACAAATTTTACTGGTGCTGTAAGTTTGTTAAATATTGTAGCAAATAATTTTGAGCTTCAAAAGAGTGGCTTCATTGTTGGAGTGAGTTCTGTAGCTGGTGAAAGGGGACGTCAGAGTAATTATTTATATGGGTCCTCTAAGGCAGCGCTTTCTATTTATCTATCCGGACTAAGAAATAGGTTGCATGCTTCAAATATTAGCGTGCTTACTGTTAAACCTGGATTTATAAAAACAAAAATGACAAAAGGGATGGACTTACCACAATTTCTTACTTTAAGTCCAACTGAAGTAGCTGATAAGATATTTATAGCTCAGCAGAAAAAGAAAAATGTTGTTTATTTAAAATGGATTTGGAGATGGATAATGTTTGTGATAAAAATTATTCCAGAAGCAATTTTTAAAAGAACATCTTTATAATGTTTTTTAAAGACAGGCCAGTATTTTTATTTTTTTTAGCTTATATTATTGGTTTAATTGTAAGTTTAATATGGCTTTCTTTTGGAGAGGCTTGGCAAGTTTTTGGGGATGCTGTTCATTATGTGTCTATATATAATGGTGGATTAGCTCCAGCGCCCTGGGGCTTTAGGGTTATGACCCCCTTAATAGCCAAAATTTTTCCATGGGATCTAAAAACTAACTTTGCTATTATTACTATAAACAGTTTAGCCTTTACAACTGGTATTCTTGCCCTTTATGGAAGAAAAATTGGCTTTAATTTAAAAGAAATTTCAATTTTTATCTTATTTTGGGTTATTTCATATCCTTTTGCATATTACAGTTCGGCACTTATTCGAGCTGACGCACCGATGCTTTTAATTTTGGCATTAATCTTCATGTGGTCAAAATATAAAGCTTCATCAATTCTTTTATTACTAACAATCTCAATAGGAACTTTTTTTCATGAGATGATTCTTATTGTAATTCCAGCACTGTGGTTGGATAAAATTTTCTCTGGTAAGCTTACTGGAGGTAGACAATACTCTACATTTGAGTTATTGAGTGTCACAATTGTACCTTTAGTAATTATGATATTTACAAGAAGCTATTTCGTGAATGTCTTTATTATTGCTGAAGAAGATTTATTAACAAGCTCAGTATTGGAATATACAGGAGGCGGTTTAAAACACATTCTTAGAATCTATGCCACGTTTGGCCCTGCATTTTTATTTTTTATATTCTTTATTATTACTACCCGAAAGACTTCTATATTAATTCCAGCTGCTGGTTTGTTATTTATAACTGCTTTTGCCACCTTGCTCGCTGCCGATACTCTAAGAGTAATGTCGATACTATTTGTACCGATATTACTTTATGCTTCAAAATATTTGGTTACATGTATGAATCATAAGCACAATGACCTTAAAATTTCTTTTATGCTTCTTCTTCAAGTTCTATATTCATACACCGTTTTTGGGCATCTAAGGACCTTTGAAGCATCGATGACAATGAATATTGCAGCTGCAATTATTTCTATTTTTACATTGTTAATTTGCTTATTGACTTATAAAAAAAATAATATTAGAGATTTTTTACGATCTTAATAAATTAACTAACTTAAAATTTCTTTATCGCAATTTTGGAAATATTAAAGATAATTATTTAAGTAAGTTATTTTTTTATTAATCATTGAACAAATGTCTTTCAAACTTTGGTCGATAGGAATTTTGATACAATCTTTTGGTTTCTCTAAGTCTAAAAACTGATTACTAAGCATCTCTTTTGAAAAAAAATGATCTTTTCTCTTAGATAGCCTCTCAAAAATTAAGTCATAACTTCCATCAAGAAAAATAAATGTAATTTCATTATCAATAGATAATAATTTACGATAACTTTGTTTTAAAGCAGAGCATGCTAATACTGAGTCGCCTTTTTCATTCCACTCTTTTATTTTTGAAGAAAGTAAATTTAACCATGGCATCCTATCTAAGTCATTAAGAGACTGACCTTGTTTCATTTTTTCTATATTTAGATAATTGTGAAAGTCATCTGCATCATAAAAAGGAATTGAGCGAGTTTTTGCCAAATTTACTCCTACTGAAGATTTTCCACTTCCAGAAACTCCCATAATTAGATACAGCATAATTGCAATCCAACAAACTCATCAATCAAAAAGAATACACTAAACGACAACAGATCATTTACGTTCTTATTTAACATCTTCATGAGAAAGAAGGGTGGGGTTACAGAAAGATATCAAATTGGTTGAATAAGAGTTCCATATTGACCCATACAGGAAAGAAATGGTTCTCTTCATCAGTTATCTTAGTCTTAAAGAGAAAACATGAAAGAGACCTAATGAATGAACAGATAAGAAATCAACATTTCCCTAGTAAGGTTTCTAAGTTTGAGGTGAATTACTATATTTTTGATTAAATAGAAAGTACAATAGTTTTAAAAGATAAATTAAAAGTATTTTTAACAAATTTTTTTTATGAGATGAAAAGTAGATTATTTAAAACAATCTCAACTATTTTATTAATTTTATGCACTCAAAATGTATTCGCATCTACCTGGGGATCTGGTGATGTAAATCTTTTGAAATTGTCAATTAAATGTAGCAGTAATGCGAATGGAGACAAACCTTGGAATAGCAGCATAACTGCTGTGGCAACTGAGTTTACAATTCAGGGTAATCGTTTTTGGTCAGGATCAGGCAAACACGCAGGTGATACAGGACAGCATATTTTTACAGGGTATAAAACAGATCAATCTCTCACTATTACTGCTATTGGTAAATGGTTATTAAAGTCGAATACGTGGGATATGTATTTTGTCTCTCGTGGAAATAAAACTATGCATCAGCATTTAATAGATGGAATTCCAGGATTTGAAGGAAGTGGTAAAAATAGAAGAGATTGTGAAATTAAATTATTAAATTCTATTCCGGTTGCTTCAGCACTTAATATTGAGTTCAAAAATAAACAAATTTCAAATTTAAAAAATCAAGTTTCTAAATTACAAAATGGAGAACTCAATATTCAGGCAGAAACCATGAAATTGTCCCGACAATACGACAGGAAAATTGCTAATTTAAAAAAAGAAATTTCTGATTCTAAAAATAATTTAGAGTTTGAAACAAAATTTAATGAAATTAATAAAGAATATGAAGACATAAAGAATGAACTTGCTATTGTTCAACAAGAAAAATCTAGTTTAGAAAGTAAAAATCTAAATCTTGATGGGATTGTAATAAAACTTGAAACTAATTATCAGGATTTAGAGAAAAAACATGAAAAAGTTCAACAAGAAAAATCTAGTTTAGAGAGTAAAAATAAAGATCTTAATCAAGAGTTAAATATTTTTAAGAAAAAAGAAGCAATTGAGATTAAAAGAAAAGAGGATGAAGAAAAAGAAAAACTTCTTTTAATTAAACAAAATAAGGAAAGAGTCAAAGAAGAGGATAGAAAAAGAGAGGAACGTAAAATTAATAATCTGAAATATGAATTAATTTCATCAGAAATAGTTGTTGCTCAAAATTTTATTCGAGATTTGGAGGAATTTGTAAAATCTAATCCAAGTGAATTTGACATAATTGAAATTGCAGAATTGTTAATTGAAAGTAAGAATATTCTAAATGGAGATTGGAATGAAGTTTTACAAACTAGTTTTTTAGAACTCAAAAACTACTCAAAAAAATCTAATAACTTTAATCAATATAAGATTAAAAAAGAAGAAGAAAGATATATCACTGCAATGTCACAATTAAATTCTGAATATGCATTACTTCTCTCTAACCAGAAAGAACTTGAAAGTAAACTTAATGAGAATTTAACTTCAGATTTTGCTCCTCTTATCATTGAAAAAGTAAAGATTATAAGAAGTGTGTTAAATAATTACACATTAAAACTCCTTCAAAGTACGAACTTTGAAATTGATATCTTTAAGCAAAACTTGTCAAAGCAAATTGAAGAAAAACGAATTGAAGAGGAAAATAAAGTTATTGAAATTAGAAAAAGTAAAACAAACTTGCTCAAATTAGAGCAACTCCTTGTGGAAAATTTAACAAATGATTATTCTCAACTAATAATAGAAAATATAAATAAGATCAATAAATTAAATTATGATGCTTTGAACTCTCAGGACATTTTGACTTCGAACTTGAGTATTCAAAATTTTATTTACGAGTTAGAAAATGGAACTTTATTGCAAAATCTAGAATCTAATAATTCCCTAGAGAGTGATCAATCAAGTAGTAAATCATACAAAGGAGGAAGTAATTTATTTTCAGAATTTTTGAATTCATTTAATTTATCACTGAGCAGCAATATGCTTGAATTAACTTGTGAGGATGTTGTTAATCAAGTTAAAAACCAAAAATTACAAACTATGTTTGGTGGAGAGATTGAAATGATTTATTTTGATAAAGTCTCATTGGTAAATCAAACTAAAGATGAGATCCTATGTAAATCTTATATCACCACAAGTAACGCAGTTGATGCCTGGTATAACATCAGGTTATTTAAAAAAGACGAGAATGTTTTTTATGAGGTGAAGGCAAGATTGGATTCTGAAAATCAGGATATTACAAAGATTGATAACTCTAAAGAGAGTTCAGAGTCAAGTTCATCAAGACGGACTCAGAAAAAGGAAAGTCAAAACACTTTAGTTTTGGGTAACGATGCTTCAACAATACCAACAGAAAATACTGAAGTCATTAGTCAAATAGAGACTTTTTATGTTGATTCTTGTAATCAAGATTTAGAAATTTTGGAAGATAACATAGAGATTTCTACGGCAATGTGCAAATGTATATTTAATTCTATTATGAATGCTGGTCTTACAAAAGAAGAATTATTTGGCACTAATGGTATGTATGAAGTTTACCAGGCAAGAGCAAAAGGAACCAATGAAGGTTTTACAGACATAGAATCAAAGATAGTTGATATTCAGATGGATTCAGTAGGTAATTGCATGCTTGAAACCAATTACTTTAATTACCTTTATGACTTGCCAATTAAAGAATAGTTAAGTTTGCTTTTTATTTAAAAGGACCCATGCAAAACTACTCTACAGTAACAGACTTGGCAAGATTTCTTGGTTTGTCAATATCTGTATTTTTTAATAAAGCTACATGGTAGCTAAGCAATTGTAAAGGTATTGTAAATATAATTGGGGCTGTAATTCTCCCTAAATTTGATGTGACTGGTATCACCTGCATTGAGTCCATTGATTGAACTTTAGAATTTTCATCCTCAAAAACAATCATCTTAGAGCCTCTAGACTTTACTTCTTGTAAATTTGATTTCAATTTTTCTAATAGTTCATCATTAGGAGCAATAGCAATCACAGGCATATTTTTATCAATTAAAGCTAATGGACCATGCTTTAGCTCTCCTGCTGGATATGCTTCTGCATGTATATAACTTATTTCTTTAAGTTTAAGGGCACCCTCCATTGCAATAGCATGCATTGTGCCTCTTCCCAAAAATAGGGTACTATTTTTATCTAAAAAGCTATTTGCTAAGATTTTAATCTGATTTTCTTGATGGAGGGTTTCATTGATAAGTCCAGGTAATTTTTTTAAGCCATCTACAATTTCTTTTTCCTGAGTTCTGTCAATTTTATTGCGTAATTTCCCAATGGAACAAAGCATTAAGGCGAGAGAGACTAATTGAGTTGTGAAAGCTTTAGTGCTTGCAACACCTATTTCAGGTCCTGCATGAGTTAAAAATGTTAAATCAGAGAGTCTTGTAAGGCTTGATTCAGGAGTATTGCTTATACATAAAGATTTAATTGAATTATTTATTTTTTGGGCTGCCTTAAGAGCCTCTATAGTGTCAGCAGTTTCTCCACTCTGGGAAAGAGTAACAAAGAGAGTATCATCCAAAAGAATTGGACGACGATAACGATACTCACTTGCAATTTCAGTGTTACATGGAATTTTAGCAATATCTTCAATCCAATATTTTGCTACTATTCCTGCGTTATAACTAGTTCCACATGCAACAATTTGAATTTGTTTTATGTTTTTGAAAATTTCATCAGCTTTGTAACCAAAGGATGAAGTAATAACTGAATCATTAGTAATTCTAGACTCTAATGTGTCTCGTATTGCTTGAGGCTGCTCAAAGATTTCTTTTTGCATGAAATGATCATAAATACCCTTATCAACTTGACCTGCTTTAAT
The DNA here is from genome assembly GCF_001281385.1 of Candidatus Pseudothioglobus singularis PS1. Taxonomy (NCBI): domain Bacteria; kingdom Pseudomonadati; phylum Pseudomonadota; class Gammaproteobacteria; family Pseudothioglobaceae (SeqCode); genus Pseudothioglobus (SeqCode); species Pseudothioglobus singularis (SeqCode). Next base: position 1,345,883 of record NZ_CP006911.1, on the reverse strand, counting down.
CATGGACTTTATCACTGGCCGATCAACCAAGTTTCCATCAAGATCAAAAATTGTAATCTTATCTAATTTGATTTCAGCAACATCACCTTCTTCAAGAAAAATAAATTTTTTAGTTTCTGATAATAATGCCATTTGATCAGACGCAATATAATTTCCATTTGAACTAACCCCTAGCACTAAAGGCGAGCCCTTTCTTGTGGCGATGATTTGGTCTGGGAATTTTGAGGACATAATGCCAAGTCCATAAGAGCCTTCTAATGACTTAACTACTTTTTGAACAGATTCAATTAGAGTTTTGCTTGATTTTATTGCATAGTCAATTGCATGCGCTATAACCTCAGTATCTGTTTCAGATTTAAACTCATAACCCAGCTTTTTTTGATCATTTTTTAATGCAACATAATTTTCAATAATTCCATTGTGAACTACACTAACTGAGTTCTTTGATATATGGGGATGCGCATTGAGATTAGATGGCTTACCATGGGTTGCCCATCTTGTATGAGCAATGCCAATGTTGCCTTTTATCTTATTACTTCTCTCATTTAAGTTTTTCTCTAGATTTTTAACTTTTCCAACAGACCTTGCCCTATTAAAAGTATTCTTCTCTGACAATACAATAAGGCCAGACGAATCATAACCTCTGTACTCTAATCTATTTAACCCCTCTAAAAGAAGGGGGGTAATATTTGAATTTGTAACACCGCCAACTATTCCACACATAACGAATAATTAAAAAAAAGAGTATCTAATTATAGTTAATAATGAAATTGATCCCAACAGGATGATTTTTTTTCATTGTCTTGTTCATTTATTTAGAAACAATTAGCAATTTAGAGTTAATTTGAGTTTTAGCTTATAATAAAAAGCATAATGAAAGCTGATCTCCACAACCATTCATACTATTCAGATGGATTACTATCTCCCAGTGAGGTAGTGAGTTTAGCTAGCAGGGCTGGCTGTGATTTATTTTCATTGACTGATCATGATACAACAGATGGTATAGCTGAGGCTAAGTTAGAAGCTGAAAAAGTAGGTTTGAATCTAATCAATGGTGTTGAAATATCTGCGTTTTGGAAAAATATGGCTATCCATATAGTTGGTTTGGGAGTTGATATTAATAATGATATACTTCAAGCTGGTCTGGAGCATAATAAAGAGTTAAGAAAAATGAGAGCAGAAAAAATAGCTCTCAGTTTGTGGCGTTCTGGAATTAAGGATGCATTAGAAAAAACTCAAATGATAAGTGGGGGTCATATGCTTACAAGAACTCATTTTGCGCAGATGTTAATTCAAGAAGGTTATTGCAAAGATATGAAGTCAGTTTTCAGACGATATCTCACTGGAAAAAAGCCTGGAGGTGTAAGAGTAGAGTGGAAAGATTTTGATGAGGTTATCAATTGGATACAATCAGCTGGAGGCAAAGCATTTATTGCACATCCTTTTCGTTATCGAATGACTCACACCAAAATAAAAAAATTGATTAGGGACTTTAAAAAAGCTTCTGGAGATGGTATTGAAGTTGTTAATGCAAATAGTTCTAGTGAGGAAATTGCTCTTGGAAATCAGTGGGCTGAAGATCATGATTTGCTAGCATCATGTGGCTCAGATTTCCATGGATGGCCGAATCAAAGAGTCCAAATAGGAAATTTGATTGAGCTACCAAATCCTAAAAGAGCCGTTTGGAGTCACATGTAATGGCCTTATTCCTTGATATTCATCCTGAAAACCCACAGTCAAGACTTATTTCTAAAGTAACTGAAACTTTAAAAAGTGGCGCGGTAATAGCTTATCCAACTGACTCTGGTTATGCTTTAGGATGTGCATTAGGCAATAAGAATGCGATGGATAGAATTATAAAAATTAGACAATTAAAAAGACACCATCACTTTACATTAATGCTTAAAGATTTGTCCCATGTTGGAGAGTATGCAAAATTAAATAACTCAGGATTTAGATTATTAAAAAAAATATTACCAGGTGCATACACCTTTATTCTTGAGGGAACCAAAGACATACCTAATCGTTTACTGAATGGCAATAGAAAGACAATTGGTGTGAGGGTTTCAAGTAATGCAATTGTGCAATCAATATTGGAGGATTTGATGGAGCCAATGATGAGTGTTTCATTAATTATGAAGGGTTACGAGTTTTACCATGGTAATGATGTGAAGACAGTTCTCAATAATTCAATTGATCTTATTATTGATTCAGGTCACTGCCCACCTCAGCCAACGACAGTTATAGATATTTCAGAAAATGATGTCATTATTTTAAGAGAGGGCGCAGGAAGTCTCGAATTTGTAAATTGACACTGTTTGCTTTTAAAATGTAATTACAATATAATTACATTATGGCAAAAATCATAAAAATTGGCAACTCCCAAGGTATCAGAATTCCTAAACCAATCATCACTCTTGCAAATCTTGAAGACCAAGAGCTTGATTTTGTGGTTTTAGATAGCGGTTTACTAATAACACCTGAAAAAAAAGTAAGAATAGGTTGGGATAACAATTGCGAACATGAACTAACTGCAAAATGGGAATGGAGTAAGAGCTAATGAAACGTTTTGAGGTCTGGCTTGTTATGAAAAACCCTGAGTATGGGCGCGTTGTTGATAATTTGGGTCTATGCGCCATTGTGACTCCTGATGAACTCAACAATATAACAAGTCTTTTGGTAGCTCCGATGACAACATCATACGAAGAAATTCCTAGTCGGGTTTCTTGTAATTTTGAGGGTGCAAAGGGCTTCATAATGACTGACCAAATTAGGGCAGTTGAGAAGCATTGCTTTATTAAAAAATTAGGCGAACTTGAATCTGAGGTTCAAGTAAATCTATGTGATTGCCTTCAAGAGTTTTTTGCTTACTAACTAGCGCTGTGAGTATAATCGTTTCATTTATATGCAAATCAATTTCAAAATGAAGACTGCTGAAATTCGTCAGAAATTTTTAACTTACTTTGAGAGTAATGGACACTCAATTCAGCAGAGTGCTTCTTTAGTTCCCCATAATGACAACACTTTGCTCTTTGTAAACGCTGGAATGGTTCCTTTCAAAGATTTTTTTACTGGTGCTGCAAAAAAGCCTTTCGACAGAGCGGTTTCGTGTCAAAGGTGTGTCAGAGCTGGTGGAAAACATAATGATTTAGATAATGTAGGATATACCGCTAGGCACCATACATTTTTTGAGATGTTGGGTAATTTTAGTTTTGGCGACTATTTTAAAAGCGAAGCAATTCGATTTTGTTGGGATTTCTTAACGGTTGAGCTTGGTCTTCCAAAAGAAAAGCTCTGGGTAAGTGTGTTTGAAGACGATGATGAGGCTGTAGATATATGGGTTAATGAGATTGGCTTTCCTATTGATAGGATATCAAGATGTGGTGCAAAAGATAATTTTTGGCAAATGGGTGATACAGGACCTTGCGGACCATGCAGTGAGGTTTTTTATGATCATGGAGACCATATTGAAGGTGGGCCGCCAGGAACTCCAGAAGAGGATGGAGATAGATTCATTGAGATATGGAATTTAGTTTTTATGCAATTCGATCGTCAAATAGATGGTACTTTGGTGCCTCTAAAGTCTACTGGCGTTGATACTGGGATGGGTCTTGAGAGATTGGCAGCTGTTATTCAGCATGAAAATAATAACTATGATATTGATAGTTTTAAAGAGTTGACTAGCGCTGTTGTAGCCTTAACTCCAAAAGAAGAAAAGATTAAGCAGAACCATGCGTCAGTACGTGTCATTGCAGATCATATAAGGTCTACAGCGTTTATGATTGTTGATGGCATAATGCCTTCTAATGAGGGAAGAGGTTATGTACTTAGACGAATTATTAGAAGAGCAATTCGTCATGGGCACAAGTTAGGAATTAGTGAAACCTTCTTCTATAAACTGGTATCCGTTTTATCAAATCAAAATCAAAAAGCATATCCTGAACTTTTATCGAGTAAAGAATTAGTAGAGCAAGCACTGCAAAAAGAAGAGGGGCGATTTATTCAGACTCTTGATACGGGTATGGGAATTCTTGAAAATGCAATTGAAGCCATTTCTGGCGATGAGATTAGTGGAGATATAGCCTTTAAGCTCTATGATACGTATGGCTTCCCAGTTGACCTTACAGCTGACGTTGCAAGAGAGAGGGGCTTGAAGATTGACATGGCTGGCTTTGATTCACAAATGACACAACAAAGAGATCGTGCAAGAAATGCTGGCGATTTTGAGTCCAAAAAATCTAATGTAACCATTGGAGATCCAACTGAATTTTTAGGTTATGAGCACTTTGAAAATACTGCTATTGTTAAAGCGATCATTAAAGAAGCCCAATCTACAAATGAATTAAATCAGGGCGAAAAAGCAATTTTAATTCTAGATAAAAGTAGTTTTTATGGTGAATCTGGAGGTCAGTGCGGTGATCATGGTATTTTATCCAATAAAGACTGTCTATTCAATGTGACAGATACTCAAAAACAAGCCTCCAATGCATATGAGCACTATGGAATTCTTGATTCTGGATCTATTAAGCTTGGTGATAAGGTAGATGTTGCAATAGACACAGATAGAAGAAAAAAAATTATGCGTAACCACTCTGCAACCCATCTCCTTCATGAGGCTTTAAGGCAGGTTTTGGGAGATCAGGTCAAGCAAAAAGGATCCCTAGTTGAATCAGATAAATTAAGATTTGATTTCTCTCAAGATGAGCCAATCTTACAACCAGACCTAGATCAAGTTGAGGCTATAGTGAATGAGCAAATTCTAGGTAATACAGAAGTCAACACTGAGTTAACAGATATTAAAACCGCAAAAAAGATGGGGGCTATGGCCCTTTTCGGTGAAAAATATGGAGAAGAGGTCAGGGTTCTATCAATGGGAGATGATGACTTTTCAGTTGAGCTATGCGGGGGAACGCACGTTCAAAGATTAGGTGATATTGGTAGATTCAAAATCACTTCTGAGAGTGGAATAGCCTTTGGAATTAGAAGGATTGAGGCAGTTACAGGTTTAGAAGCTTATCAACTCGATAAAAATAATGAAGAAAATATAAATATGATTGCTCATCTTACAAAATCAAATTCAACTGCAGTTATCGACAAAGTAAAACAGCTCATCAACAATCAAAAAAGTCTTGAGAAACAAGTCGCTACCTTTCAAAAGCAATTAGCTAGCGATCAAAGTGATACTTTAATAACGAATGCTATTGATGTTAATGGGCTCAAACTTCTTGCGACTGAAGTCTCAGGCGTCTCCTCAAAAGATTTGAGAGAATTAGCTGATACATTGAAAGACAAGCTGGTTTCTGCGATAGTCGTTTTAGCTGTTGTATCGAACAACAAAGTTTCTCTTGTCTCAGCCGTCACAAAAAATCTCACTGATAAATACCAAGCGGGAAATATTCTAAATCATGTTGCATCCCAAATCGGAGGTAAAGGTGGTGGAAGGGCAGATATGGCGCAAGGTGGTGGAACTGATGTAGAAAAACTTGCCCAAGCACTAGAGTCTGTTAAGGATTTAATTGAATAAAAAAGAAAAAGTAAAGTGCTAGGACTTAGTTAATGGACTGGCAACAAATATCTTTTGAAGTTCAAAAATCTGAAGTAGATTTGATATCAGAAGTGCTTGTGGGTCTTGGCAGTCTATCGATTACATTCAAAGATGCGCAAGGTAATGATATCTATGAGCCTCCAGTTGGAACAACGCCTTTATGGGAAAAAGTTACGGTAACAGCTTTGTTTTCATCTGAAATGAGCAAGGATTATGTAGAGAAGACTATCTTAGAAATCTGTGATATTAATATTTCTGATGCCTCCAGCCTTAAAGATAAGGTTTGGGAGAAAGAGTGTCAAAAAGACTTTCCTGCAATGCAGTTTGGAAAAAAGCTGTGGGTATGCCCTTCATGGGATATAAAACCGGAGCTATCAACTGGAGCCATTGTTATTGAGATGGATCCAGGTCTAGCTTTTGGAACTGGAACGCACCAAACGACAAGTCTATGTTTAGAATACTTGGATGAAAACCCACCAGTAAACCTTGACGTCATTGATTTTGGTTGTGGAACTGGAATTCTGGCGATAGCAGCTGCAAAGCTTAAAGCTAAAAGCGTTTTAGCTATTGATAATGACCCTCAGGCTGTCATGGCAAGTCATGAGAATGCCAATAAAAATCATTGCAATGATGTCATTAATACCATTCATTCAATGGACCAAGATAATTCATCTCGGTGTGATTTACTTATAGCAAATATACTTGCAAATCCAATTATTGAATTAGAGCCTCTTTTTTCAGAGTTTTTAAAATCAAATGGCACCATCCTTCTTTCTGGAATTATAAAAGATCAGGTTAAAGAAGTAGTCAGTTGCTATTCTCAAAACTTCACTGGCATTAAGCTTGCCAATAAAGATGAGTGGTATAGAATTTCAGCAACTAGAAAATTTTCTTAAGAATTTTATGATATTTTTTAGCCGCCGCCAACTGCATCAATTACCTCAATCCGGTCTTTGGCCTCTAAAAAAAATGAAGAATGCTTTGATTTAGGGATAATTGATTCATTGATCTCAACAGCAATTCGCTTATTTCGAAAGCCTAATTGATTAATAAGGTCATCTATATTTGAATTTTGAGGGAGAGAAATTTCCTCACCGTTGACAAAGATTTTCACAGAAACATCAAGTTGTAAATACTAAGTAGATTATAACATTGGATTCTTAAATTCAAGATAAATTCTCTACAAACACATGGTAAAATTTCTCAAGTTTTTGATCCCTCAACAGGAGTACAGTTTTGCCTCAAACTGCCATATTAGCACTCGAAGATGGTACAGTTTTTTGGGGAAAATCAATTGGTTCTATTGGCCAAACTGTTGGTGAAGTTGTTTTTAATACAGCAATGACAGGCTACCAAGAGATACTCACGGATCCTTCCTACTGTCAGCAAATCGTAGCACTGACCTATCCTCACATTGGTAATACTGGAATTAATATTGTCGATCAAGAATCTTCAGATATTTATGCTTCTGGTTTAATTATAAGAGATCTTCCTTTGGCTTATAGTAATTGGCGCTCTGAAATGAGCCTTGATAACTATCTTTCTACTAATAATATTGTTGCTATTGCTAATATAGATACTAGGGCTGTCACTAGACATTTACGAATTAATGGAGCGCTTAAAGGATGTATTATGGCTTATGATTCTATTGATTCAAACGCAGCAGTTCAAAAGGCTAAAGAATTTCCTGGTCTCAAAAATATGGACTTAGCTAGAGTGGTTTCAACATCTAAAACTTACAGCTTTAATCAGGGTTCATTTGATATCGAAAATGCCACGTTTAATAAGAGTGTGTCCAAATTCAAAGTGGCAGTCTATGATTATGGAGTCAAGAAAAATATTCTAAGAATGCTTGTTGATCGGGGCTGTGAGCTAACCGTTTACAACGCTCAAACGCCTCTAGAAAAGGTGCTCGAAAATAATCCTGATGGTGTTTTTCTCTCTAATGGTCCTGGAGATCCTGAGCCATGTGATTACGCTATCAATAATATCAAAAAATTATTAGATAAAGGAATACCAATGTTTGGTATCTGTTTGGGACATCAGCTTCTATCATTAGCCTGCGGTGCAAAAACAGAAAAAATGAAGTTTGGACACCATGGTGCAAATCATCCAGTGCAAGACCTTAATTCTCATAGAGTTATGATTACATCTCAAAATCATGGTTTTGCAGTCTCTGATCAGAATATGCCTGATAATGTTGAAATTAGCCACAGGTCTCTTTTTGATAAGAGTATTCAGGGCATCAGAATCAAAGATAAGCCTGCCTATAGTTTTCAAGGGCATCCTGAAGCATCACCTGGACCTCACGATGTCAGTTACTTATTTGATGAATTTATAGGACTGATGTCAACATGAAATTGAATACTACTTATTATTCTTATTAGAAATGCCTAAAAGACAAGACATTAAAAGTATTTTAATTATTGGTGCTGGACCGATTGTCATTGGCCAAGCATGCGAATTTGATTACTCTGGTGCACAAGCATGCAAAGCTTTAAGAGAAGAGGGCTTCAGGGTGATATTGGTTAATTCAAATCCTGCAACTATCATGACAGATCCAAAAATGGCAGATGCAACCTATATTGAGCCTATTGAGTGGAAAACTGTAGAAAAAATTATTGAAAAAGAAAAACCAGATGCTCTTCTTCCAACCATGGGTGGCCAAACTGCACTTAACTGTGCCCTTGATCTTGATCGACACGGCGTTTTAGAAAAACATAAGGTTGAGATGATTGGCGCAAACAAGGAGGCAATTGATAAAGCTGAGGATAGAGAACTATTTCGCCAAGCCATGCTTAAAATTGGGCTCGATATGCCTAAAGCTGCGATAGCTCACACACTTGAAGATGCACTAAAAGTCCAGGAGCAGGTTGGCTTTCCAACAATAATTCGCCCCTCATTTACAATGGGTGGCTCTGGTGGTGGAATTGCTTACAATAAGGAGCAATTTGTAGAAATATGTCTGCGAGGTCTTGATTTATCTCCAACTAATGAGTTATTAATTGAAGAGTCTATTTTGGGCTGGAAAGAATTTGAAATGGAGGTCGTTAGAGATAATAAAGATAACTGCATCATTATTTGTTCTATTGAAAATTTTGATCCAATGGGGGTTCATACAGGAGACTCAATAACGGTAGCCCCTGCACAAACCCTTACTGACAAAGAGTACCAAGTCATGCGAAATGCTTCTTTGATGGTTCTAAGAGAAATTGGTGTCGACACAGGTGGTTCAAATGTTCAGTTTGCTGTTAATCCTGATAATGGCAGACTAACCATCATTGAAATGAACCCAAGAGTTTCTCGATCATCTGCTTTAGCATCTAAAGCGACTGGCTTTCCAATTGCGAAAGTAGCTGCCAAGTTGGCAGTTGGTTATACGCTTGATGAATTAGATAATGACATTACAGGTGGAAAGACACCTGCGTCATTTGAGCCATCTATTGACTATGTTGTGACAAAAATTCCAAGGTTCGCATTTGAGAAATTTCCACAGGCTGATGATCGGCTAACCACTCAAATGAAATCTGTTGGTGAAGTAATGGCAATGGGTTCTACATTCCAAGAGTCACTCCAAAAGGCACTCAGAGGTCTTGAAACTGATAAATCTGGTCTGGATCCAATTATAGATATTTCAATCGATGATTCAAAATCAAAAATAAGAAGTGAGCTTCTTTCTGCAGGTGCTGAGAGAATATTTTATTTAGCTGACGCCTTTAGGATGGGTATGAGTGTACGAAATGCATTCGACCTTTCTAAAATTGATCCTTGGTTCCTAGCGCAAGTTGAAGACCTTGTCCTTTCAGAAAATTCAATTCAAGGACAAGATATAAAAAGCATAAAGTCTGAAACAATTCGTGAACTTAAGCAGAAGGGTTTTTCAGATAAGAGGCTCTCAGAAATCCTAAAATGCTCAGAAGCAGAATTTAGAAATAAAAGACTATCATTCAATATTAAGCCGGTATTTAAAAGGGTTGATAGCTGCGCTGCTGAATTTGATACGCAGACTGCTTATTTATATTCTACCTATCAATCTGAATGCGAAGCAAGCCCAACCAATAATAAAAAAATTATGATCTTGGGGGGTGGGCCAAATAGAATCGGGCAAGGGATTGAGTTTGATTACTGCTGCGTTCACGCATCTTTAGCGCTTCAAAAAGATGGATATGAGACCATCATGGTTAACTGTAATCCAGAAACTGTTTCTACTGATTATGATGTCTCAGATAGGCTTTATTTTGAGCCGCTCACACTCGAAGATGTTCTAGCGGTTATTGAAATTGAAAAGCCAGAGGGCATTATTGTTCATTACGGGGGGCAGACACCTCTTAAACTTGCAGAAGCTCTTGAGAAAAGTGGTGCCAACATTATTGGTACAAGTCCAGACTCTATAGACCTTGCTGAGGATAGAGAACGCTTCCAAAAAATGATACAAAAACTTAAATTAAAGCAACCAGTTAACGATACAGCAAGATCACAAGATGAAGCGGTAGAAATTGCAAATTCAATTGGCTTTCCTTTGGTGGTCAGACCCTCATATGTTTTAGGTGGCCGTGCGATGGAAATTGTCTATGATAACGAAAGTCTTGAAAGGTACATGAAGACAGCTGTAAAGGTCTCAAATGATTCACCTGTCCTATTAGATTCCTTTTTAGATCATGCGATTGAGGTTGACATAGATGTCATTAGTGATGGCAAGGATATTGTTATTGGCGGAATTATGGAGCATATCGAACAGGCTGGAATTCATTCAGGTGATTCTGCATGCTCACTTCCACCTCACTCTTTGCCTACAATTGTTCTTGATGAAATGCGTCGACAAGTCAAAATGATGGCCAAAGAACTAAAAGTTATTGGGTTAATGAATACACAGCTTGCCTATCAAGATGAGGAAATTTATGTGATTGAGGTAAACCCAAGGGCTTCAAGAACAGTCCCTTTTGTTTCCAAAGCAACAGGAGTTCCTTTAGCAAATATTGCCGCAAGAGTTATGGCGGGAACATCACTTAAAGAACAAAACTTTACCTCTGAAATTATTCCAAAGCACTATTCAGTTAAAGAGTCTGTTTTTCCATTTAATAAGTTCTTAGGAGTCGATCCATTTTTAGGACCTGAGATGAGATCAACTGGAGAAGTGATGGGTGTTGGCAAGGATTTCCCTGCAGCTTTTGATAAAGCATTCCTCGCTGCGGGTGATGTAGTTCCAACGAGTGGAAAGGTGCTTGTCAGTTTAAGAACTCTAGATAGAGGTAGGCTCGTTGAGCTAGGAAACAGACTGATCGACCATGGCTTTGAGATAGTTGCAACTCGAACAAACCAAGAAATACTCAAACAAGCTGGCCTTGAATGTACAATGGTTAACAAAGTGTCTGAAGGTTCGCCGCATATTGTAGATGCGATCAAAAATGAAGAGATTAGCTTGATTATTAATTCAACTGATGATTCACAAGGTCTTGAAGATGCGACTGTGATTCGTTGTCAAGCATTAATTCATAAGATTCCGTGTACAACAACAGTTGCCGCAGCCTTTGCAATGCTTGATGGATTGATGACTCAAGATAAATTGGTTGTAAGATCTTTACAATCTATTCACCAGTAATAATATGGAAGCTATACCAATAACAATTAACGGAGCAAAGTCTCTAGAGTTTGAGTTACTTAGACTTAAGGATGAGGAGCGCCCTAGAATAGTTAGTGATATTGCAACAGCGAGAGAGCATGGGGATCTTAAAGAAAATGCTGAATATCATGCTGCAAAAGAAGAGCAAGGCTTTGTTGAAGGTAGAATTCAGGAGATTGAATCAAAGTTATCTCGCTTACAAATTATTGATGTTAGGCAACTTAACCAAGATGGTCGCTGTGTTTTTGGAACAACAGTCAACCTTTTGAATCTCTCTGATGATACAGAAACTAGCTATCAAATTGTGGGTGAGGATGAAGCAGATATCGAGCAGGGTAAAATTTCATGTCATTCTCCAATTGCAAGAGCCTTGATGGGCAATGAGGAGGGTGATGAAGTAACCGTAAAAGCCCCCAAGGGCGATATTCTTTATGAAATTCTTGAGGTCCAGTACATCTAGTCCTGCTTTGATTAGAAGCTAGCTTTTTAATTTTTTTTATTTTAATTTTTCAATTCTGTGTAGAATTGTAATTTTTTAAATTTAGGGAATTTTATAATGCCTGGCTTACTTCCTAACATTGATCCAGATGGACTCTTAGAATACTCAGTGGTTTACACTGATAGATCACTTAATCACATGTCCAACTCTTTTCAGAAGGCGATGAATGATGTGTCATCCTCTCTCAAAAAAGTATACAACGCTGAGTCAGTAGTCCTAGTTCCTGGTGGTGGAACTTATGGCATGGAGGCTGTAGCGCGTCAATTTGCTACTGACAAAAATTGCCTTGTGCTTCGAAATGGATGGTTCAGTTATCGCTGGTCTCAAATTCTTGAGATGGGAAATATACCCTCTAAATTAACTGTTTTAAAAGCATCTCGAGAGATTGATGGGCCTCAAGAGCCATTTTCTCCATTAGATGTTGACCTCGTCATTGAAAAAATTAAAACAGAAAAACCAGCAATGGTCTTTGCACCACATGTTGAAACTTCAGCTGGAATTATTTTGCCTAATGATTACATTAAATCAGTTTCAGACGCGGTCCATTCAATTGGCGGTATGTTTGTCCTTGACTGTATTGCGTCTGGCGCTATTTGGATTGATATGGAAAAATGTGGGGTTGATGTTCTAGTTAGTGCACCTCAAAAGGGGTGGAGCGCATCCCCGGCATTTGGAATGGTAATGCTTTCTAAGAATGCTTCTAAGAAGATACACAATACCCAGAGTACAAGTTTTTCTTGTGACCTTCTAAAGTGGCTTCAAATTATGCAGACTTATGAAAATGGGGGTCATGCTTATCATGCAACTATGCCTACAGATGCCATTAAACACTTCCGAGATACTATAAATGAAACAGCTGAGTTTGGATTTGATAGGGCTCGAGACAAGCAACAAGAGCTAGGTGATAGGGTAAGGGAGTTACTCAATAAACATCACTTTATTAGTGTTGCGGCAGAGGGGTTTCATGCCCCTGGGGTCGTAGTTAGTTACACCAAAGACCAAGCAATTCATAATGGTTCAAAATTCAAAGATATGGGAATTCAAATTGCTGCAGGTGTTCCGCTTCAGTGCGATGAAGGCGAAGATTATCAAACTTTTCGTTTAGGGCTGTTTGGACTTGATAAGTTAAAAAATGTCGATGCCGCAGTTCAAAAGCTCGAAGATGCTTTTAACAATTTATAAATACTTATGAACGTTGAGTCTTTAATCAGAACTGATAAAGAGTATTGGAGCAAACTATATCATGGTTATGCTAACTTTTATAAAATGCCAATGAATAGTGATATTCTTGATGAAGTTTGGGATTGGATCTTTAACCCTGATATTAAATTTTATGCGATAGGTGTTAAGTCAGAACAAGGAGAATTGATTGGCTTTATGCATTTTAGAGAAATGCCATCGCCCTTAAGAGGCATATTTGTTGGGTTCTTGGATGACCTGTTTGTTCGTCCTGATTTTAGAGGCTCTGGGGCAGTTCAATTGTTATTTAAAGACTTAAAGTTACAAGCTCAAAAGAATGGCTGGCCCTATGTGAGATGGATAACTGCCAGCGATAATCAAAGAGCAAGAGCTGTGTATGATCAAATTTCCGAAACAATTGATTTTGTTACTTATCAGATGCATACCCAATAAGTTTTCAATTATTAGATTAACCTGTTGGCACATCAATTGTATTCTTTTTGGGTCCATATTTAATCTTTGACAATAACTAATCTTATTTACAATTATTTTTATAAAAACCTAGAGATTATTTATGAAACTTGGTGAAATAATTGATCATTATTCAGAGCCATCTCATCCCAAAGGTATAACAATTGAAGGGAATATGGTGACCTTGAAACCATTAGTTGCCAATCAATTTGCAGAGGAGCTTTTTCTATCCAACTCAATAGATATTGAGGGGGGTAATTGGACTTATCTGCCGTATGGGCCCTTTAAAAGTGAATTAGAATATGCAAGCTGGATAGAATCTTTTGAAGAAGGTAGTGACCCAGTATTTTTTGCTATCGTAAGCAAAAAACTAAAAAAAGCAATAGGTGTTGCGAGCTATTTGAGAGTTAATCAGGATGCTGGGTCAATTGAAGTTGGACATATTAATTACTCTCCGCTGTTACAAAAAACGACAGAAGCTACAGAAGCAATGTACTTAATGATGAAGTGGGCATTTGAAAATGGTTATAGGCGTTATGAATGGAAGTGTAATGCACTTAATTTAAGATCTCGTGCCGCGGCTCAAAGATTTGGTTTCTCATATGAAGGAGTCTTCAGGCAGATGGCTATTGTCAAAGGGAGGAATAGAGATACGGCATGGTTCGCAATGATTGATAAAGAGTGGAACAGTATTGAAAAATGTTTTACTAAATTTTTATCTGAAAGCAATTTTGATGAGAATGGCAAACCAAATTTATCTTTAAGGTCGCTAACAAAGCCATTACTCTATAAGCTGGACAACTTAGATCTATCCTAAATGGTGGTCTACCCTCTAGGATGGTGCTTTTGATGCTGCATTTTTAGTTGCGCATTCTGAATGTGAGTGTAAAGTTGAGTGCTTGAAATGTCGCTATGACCGAGCATTAATTGAACTGAACGTAAATCAGCCCCCTTCTGAACAAGGTGAGTTGCAAATGCATGTCTTAAAGAGTGCGGTGATATTGGTTTAGTGATGCCTGCAGTTGCAGCGTAGCTTTTGATGATATAAAAGAAATTTTGTCTTGACATCGCGCTACCCCGATTAGATAAAAAATAGCTATCACATTGACCATTTTTCAAAAGTAATGTTCTTGAATTTCTTTCATACTGGTTAAGAAAATCAATAGCCATCTCTCCTAATGGCAGCATTCTTTCTTTGTTTCCTTTTCCATGGACACGGACAAACTCCTCTTTGAGATTTAAATTATGATAACTTAAGCTGATTAACTCTGAAACTCTTAATCCACAAGAATAAAGAAGTTCAAGCATTGCACGATCCCTTTGGCCATATATAGAATTTGTATTAGGGGCCTCTATTAATTTTTCAACTTCTTGTATGTTTAAAAAAATAGGTAGTTTTTTTTCCAACTTAGGATAATCCATTTGTTCAGTTGGATCATTAGACATTTTTTGATTGTTTAACAAGTACTGAAAAAATGAGTGAAGGCAGGTTAGAATTCGAGACCGAGACGCAGCACTAAGATTTGATTTTTTCCTATAAGAGAAATAGTCATGCACTAATTTTTTATCAACACTGGTGAATGGTTTTTGATTAAGCCATTTATTAAAAATGTTAAGATCAGAGCGATAAGCGCTCAATGTATTTTTACTAGCACCACTAGTTAGCCAGTAATAATCGATAAATTGATCAATGAGATTATTGTTCATTAACAATCATTCTACTTAAGAATTTAAAGATTGGACAAAAAAAATGCCAGTAAAAACTGGCATTTATCTATTCAATGAATTATTTCTTTTTGAGTTTCTCTTTAATTCTAGCAGCCTTACCTGTAAGTCCACGTAAATAATATAGTTTTGCTTGACGAACTTTACCACTTCGCTTGACTGAAACACTATCAATCATTGATGAGTGTGTTTGAAAAACTCTCTCTACGCCTTCACCATGTGAAATTTTTCGTACAGTAAATGCAGAATTTAACCCTCTATTTTTCTTTGCGATGACAACGCCCTCAAAGGCCTGTAATCTTTCGCGAGTCCCTTCACGAACCTTTACCTGAACAACAACTGTATCACCTGGAAAAAACTCAGGGATATCAGATCTAAGTTGCTCACTTTCAATTTGATCAATTAAATTCACGATTGCACCTATTTGGGGTTTCTGAAAAAAGCGGTAATTATACATATTTTTTCTTTCTTACACAAGAAGCAATGAGCTTTTAAATAGATCTTATTGATTTTATTTTTTAAATGTTTTAACCATAATATGAGATAATCTCATTGAATAAAAATAAAAGTAATCAATGGGAAAAGCAACAGGTTTTTTAGAGTTAGACAGGCAGGTTGAGTCATACCGTGAAGTGGATATCCGCATCAATGATTATGATGAGATTTTTTCTGGCACTCACAACTTAGATCAACTCCAAGAGCAAGGCTCAAGGTGTATGGATTGCGGCGTCCCTTTTTGTCAGTCCTCAACTGGCTGCCCAATAGATAATTTAATACCCGAGTGGAATGATCTCGTTTACAACAATGAATGGCAAGAGGCTTTAGAGCGTCTTGAAAAAACTAATAACTTCCCTGAGTTTACTGGGAGAGTGTGTCCAGCTCCATGCGAGGGTTCATGTGTACTAGGCCTTAATAACCCAGCTGTTACAATTAAAAATATTGAGTTAGCTATTGTTGACAAAGGTTTTGAGGAAGGCTGGATTAAACCTAAACTTATTGAATTAAGAACAGATAAAAAAGTTGCTGTGGTTGGTTCTGGACCTGCTGGTCTCGCAGCCGCTGATGAGCTTAATCAAATGGGGCATTCTGTTATGGTCTATGAACGAAGTGATCGTATTGGTGGTCTTTTGATGTACGGTATCCCAAATATGAAATTGGGTAAGGATGTTGTTGATCGACGTGTTGATTTATTAATGCAAGAGGGTGTTGAGTTTATGACTAACACTGATGTTGGTAAAGATATCTCAACAGATGAGCTGCAAAATAATTTTGATGCGGTCGTTTTTACAACTGGAGCCACAAAGGCAAGAGATCTTCCAGCTGAAAACAGAAATGCCAAAGGGATTTATCCAGCAATGGATTACCTAACTTCAAATACTAAAAGTCTTCTTGACAATGGCATTGCTGATGAAAGCCAACTTTCAGCAAAAGGAAAAAATGTTATTGTGATTGGTGGCGGTGATACTGGAACAGATTGTATTGGCACGTCACTCAGACAAGGCGCTAAATCGATTATAAATTTTGAGTTAATGAGTCAGCCCCCAGAGCATCGTTCAGATACAAATCCATGGCCAGAATGGCCAGTGATTTTCCGTGTGGATTATGGTCATGAGGAGTCTAATAAAGTATTTGGGAATGATCCAAGGCGATACCAGCTTTTAACAAAAGCATTTTTAAAAGATAGTAATGGTGATGTTAAGGGAATCAAAACAATTAACGTTGATTTTGTAGATGGAAAATTAACTGAAATCGATGGTACTGAGAAAACCTGGGATGCTGAGTTGGTGCTTTTATCCATGGGATTCCTATCCCCAGAGCACTATCTGAGTGACGATGCTAATATTGAGCTAGACGAGAGAGGCAACTACCAATCTAAGCATGGTGAGTTCAATACTTCAAGAAAAGGCGTTTTTTCTGCTGGAGATTGTCGAAGAGGTCAATCACTCGTTGTATGGGCAATTAATGAAGGTCGCGGCGTAGCAAATAGTGTCAATAGTTTTCTTTTAAATTCGTAAAGGTTCGATCGTAGATATGGCTGAAATATTGGGTGCTGAAGTAGATGAAGAGGGTTACTTGCTTAATGAAACTGACTGGACGCGTGAGATAGCAAATGCTATGTCTGAAGAGGATGGTATAGAGCTCTCACCAGAGCACTGGGAGGTCATTAATTTCCTTCAAGATTATTATAAGGAGTATGAATTTGCCCCGGCTGTTAGAGTTCTTACAAAAGCTATTGCAAAAAAACTTGGAAATGATAAAGGTAATTCACGTTATCTATATTCACTTTTTCCATATGGTCCTGCAAAGCAAGGCTGTCGATTCGCTGGCTTACCAAAACCAACTGGCTGCGTTTGAGGAAAGCTTGGCGGCTTTAAGAAGAAATGACCTCCAATTTAATAAGAGGTAAAGTCATATGTCGTTGATAAGTATTCTTTTTACGTTCTTTTTTTATTTCTCTGCACTCATCTTTGTAGTAGGTGTTTCTTATAAATTAGTGCAGTATTGGAATACTCCAGCTCCTCTTAAGATACCTATCGCACCAGCCTCATTAAATAAATCTGGAGTCATCTTAAGGTATTTGAAAGAGATTTTTTTATTTTCAAGTCTTTATAAATCAAACAAGTGGACTTGGCTTTTTGGATGGAGTTTTCATTTTGCACTCGTCCTTCTTTTTTTTCGTCATTTACCTTACTTTTGGCCAGGAGAGGTCCCTCTGGTGCTCTATAAAACTGAGGTCTTTAAATATTCGTCCTACCTGCTATTTTTTGGCTTGATTGGATTATTAAGTCGAAGATTATTTGTTGATAGGGTCAGATATATTTCTTCTCCTTCCGACTATCTCATGCTTTTGGTTTTGATCTTTATCACTGCTACTGGAATGTTAATGACTTTTGGTAATAATCATCCAAATATGTTATTAGTAACTAATTTTGCAAGTGGTTTGATTACTTTTAATTGGTCTGAACTCCCAAAAGAAATGATTTTTATGGCCCATATATTCCCTGTCTTTTGCCTCATTGCAATTTTCCCTATTTCTAAACTCCTTCATGGTCCAGGAATATTTTTTTCACCTACATTCAATCAAGTGGATAATGCACGTAAAAAAAGACATATATCTGATTGGGCATTAAAAAAGGAACAAAGTTCAAAAATAGATATCGAAAATAATAATGATAAGACATAATAATTTTGACTAACGATAATCAAATAAAGCTTCCCACATACATTGAAGTGCCAGCAATTAAGAAAGATGCAATGGTGGGTAATGGGCCATTTAAGGCGAGTAAGGATATTCAACAGAGCCTAGGTTTTCCTGGAGAAAAAGTGGATAACTGGCAACAAGTAGCTATTGATAAAATCGCTGAAACCAAGTCTAAATACCGTTCAGTCCAAGTTTTCTTAGACGCCTGTGTAAAGTGTGGAGCTTGCACAGACAAATGTCATTATTATCTAGGGACTGCAGATCCAAAAAATATGCCTGTTGCAAGGCAAGATCTTTTTCGAAGCGTTTACAGAAGACACTTTACTTTTGCAGGCAAGTATTTTCCAAAATTAGTTGGCGCTAAAGATTTTGATGAAAATATGCTTGATGATTGGTACAACTATTTTCATCAATGTTCACAGTGCCGAAGATGTGCTGTTTACTGTCCCTTAGGAATAGATACAGCTGAAATTTCTATGGCTGCTCGTGAAGTGATGAATGTCATTGGAGTTGGTCAAAAATACCCTAATCAAATTTTAGGAAAGATTAATAAAATTGGAAACAATTTAGGAATGCCTGAGCCTGCATTGAGAGATACACTTGAAGACCTTGAAGATGAGATCAAAGATGAGACTGGAGTGAATGTTAAACTTCCCTTAGATATTAAAGACTCTGAAGTTTTAATGGTAACTCCTTCAGCGGATTTTTTTGCTGAACCTCACATTGATGGACTTATTGGCTATGCCAAAGTGTTTCACGAGAGTGGCGTGAGTTGGACATTAAGCTCTTACGCTTCTGAGGCGGCAAACTTTGGTATGTTTATAGGAAATTATGACGTAATGAGGCAAGGTGCTTTAAGGATTCGTAAAGCTGCTATTGATTTAAATATAAAGCGAGTTATAGTTGGAGAGTGTGGACATGCCTGGCGTGTTGCTTATAGTTTTTGGAATACCCTTACAGGTATTGGTGAGGGGGGGGGGGGGGAATATTCATCAAGACTTCAAAAGCAACTTGATAGTAATTACCCGCAGCCACAACATATGATTGAATTTACATATGACTTAATTCAAAAAAACAAACTATCCTTTGAGAAATCTAGAAATGATCATCGAATAGTTACCTTTCATGACTCCTGTAATGTTGCTCGAGGTAGCAATATGGGGGATATTAAAAATGGGCAATTTATCTTGCCCAGAGAAGTCATTAAGGCGGCCTGCAATAATTTTGTAGAGATGCCAAAGAATACTATCAAATCCTCCACTTTTTGTTGTGGCGGCGGCGGGGGGCTTTTAACAGATGACCTTATGGATTTGAGGATAAAGGGGGCCAAGCCAAGAATGCATGCTCTAAAGCAGACTGAGCAAGAAAAAGGAGTAAACACCCTGGCTGCGATTTGCGCTATCTGTAAATCACAGTTTTCTAAAGTTCTCCCTAATTATGATTTTGACCCATACATGATTGTGAGTGTTCATCAGCTCGTTAGTGAGGCTATTGTGTTAAATAAAAGCTCAGATACTGAAGCATAGATTTCTATAAGGTACTGTAATATTTCAAAATGCCTTGATAGATTGACTGTGCAATTTTAGTTTGTTGCTTGCTGTTGGTGAGTCTCTTTTCCTGAGTTGGATTCGATATAAAGGCAGTTTCGACTAATACCGAGGGAATTGAGGGAGACTTGAGTACAACAAAGTTAGCTTTCTGAGGAACTTTTTTATGAATTGGTCCAATTTTTTCAAGTTGTTTTATTATCTCGTTTGCAAGATTAAATGATTGCATGTCACGATCCTTTCTTGAAAAATCTTTCAAAATATTTTTGAGAAACTGGTCACTATCAATAACTGATTCGACTCCTCCAAATTGATCAACTACGTTTTGAGATGTTTCCAACTGTTTTGCCAATTTACTATTATTCCCTTTCTCACTTAATATATAAACAGAGGCACCTTTCGCAACAGGACTTTCGACAGCATCCGCATGAATAGAAATAAACATTGTTGCTTTTTCTTTTTGAGCGATTGTAATTCTTTTTGTTAGTGGAACATAATAATCACCACTTCTAGTTAATACTGCCTTCAAATTCTTATTTTTATTAATGATTGCCACTAATTTTTTAGCAATAGCCAGGTTGACATCTTTCTCTTTAGATCGGTTTTTTCCAATTGCGCCCGAATCTTCACCACCATGACCCGCATCGACAAGGATAATTTTTTGATTTTGTATAGGCGTAACTACTTCAGGCTTTGTAATTTTTTTTGTTATTTTGAGCTCTGAATCGATAACATCTACTACCAATCGATGGTACTTGTATTTTGCATTTGGCTTTAAAGTGAAGTGCTTAGTGCTAAATTTATTATTAATATGAACAATTAATTTAATAGTTTCTTTATCGCGTTTGATTCTAACTTTTTTTATACGAGAGTCTTTAAAGAAAAGATTTGAAAAAGTTTCAGATAAAACCTCAGCATCATCAAAGCTTATAATGAGGTAATCATCAAAACTTTTGATATTAAAAAGTGTATCCTCTTCTTTATCAATAACGATTCGAGTATGGTCTGGAGCAGACCAGTATCTAAAATCATAAAGAGTCGTTTTATCATCTGCAAGCGAGAAAGCAGAATAAACAATAAAAAATAAACTTATCCAATAGCGCATTCTTTTATAGATTGACCTAAATCAGTTTGAAATGTTATTTTGGCATTTCTTATATCTCCATTGCCACTTAATTCAATTGAAATATCTGATTTTGCTAGTGCACCCTTTCCTAGCTCTGGCCATTCAATAAGCTGAAGGCATCTAGGCTTGAGATATTCACGTATTCCGATATATTCTAATTCCTCTGGGTCTGTCAATCGATAGCAATCAAAGTGATGAATATCAACATTTTCATTTTGATAACTCTCAACAAGGGTGTAAGTTGGGCTTTTTACTTTGATGAACCCAAAGTACTTAATAAAGTTTTGAGCTAAAGTCGTTTTTCCAACACCAAGATCACCAATCAAATATATGACACAAGGATATTCAAGATTTGAGCAACACTCTGCAAGTTTTTCACCAAGTGCTTTTGTATCATCGAGATTTTTTAATATTAAATCCAAACTAATTGGTATAGATAACTGGCCAGAATCGTCAGTAAAATTAAACCTCCAAACCGGCTTATTCTTAACTTTAAAGAGAAAATAAGAATCAACAAAGTAAAGATAAGCATATAAATATAGTCTCTACTCATTACTTCTGAAGGAATCTGAAAAGGAAGGATTAAGCCTGGAATGGCTAAAACACCTAATGAATAAATAAATTGGAGCCATAAATTGGAGCCAATAATATTGCCAATAATCATTTGATGTTGTTTTTTTAAAGCACTGCTAATGGCAACTGCTAGTTCTGGCAAGCTTGTTCCCAATGCAACCACTGTTAATCCAATAATTAAGTCGCTTACTCCAAAAGCTAATGCAAGATTTGTACCGCCCCAAACAACAAGCCTGGCGCTGGATACTAATATTACTAAGGATATGATTAGGAGAAGCCAAGTTTTCCCTTTGGATTGGTCCTTGTTTGTGTCTTCAGAGACTTCATTTTCAAGGTTGTTATCTTTTTTTGACTCGTTAAAAACATAATATAAGAATAGGAGAAGTAGTGTTAGTAGAATGGAGCCATCGATAAAACTTAAAAAGCCATCTATTAGTAGGAACCCAATAACTAAAGTGGATAAAAATAGAAAGAGCCATTCTTTTTTTAAGACATTTTTTTCTACAATTACTGGATGGATAATTGCAGCAACTGCAAGTACTAAGCCAATATTAAAAATGTTTGAGCCAAATGCATTTCCAATACTTAATTCAGGATGACCATCATAAGCAGCAAGTCCAGAGACTAACATCTCTGGTGCTGATGTACCAAAACCAAAGATCAATAAGCCAATAATTAGTGGTGAAATGTTAAATATTCTGGCTATTTTAGCGCCATTATCTGTAAATGCATCAGCACTCCAAACAAGTAAGGTGAAACCAATTAAAAGAGATAGGACTGAGATAAGCATAGTAATGTTAAAAATAATTTAACGTTTATTATAGAGTCATCGAAGTTTGATTTTAATAAACACGTTCGTATTAATGATCTAATAATGCAGATCGATATTGATAAATACTAGATTTCCAAAGTCAAATATCTATAATAAATGGATGATCCTCATTACAAGACCCATTTCTCAAACTAAAAACTTAGAGTTACTTCTAAATAACAGAAATATTGATTATGCTTTGTTTCCTGCTTTTGAGATCATCAAAATTCAGACTGCAGCTCCTGTTGAAAAATACGATATTATTATTTTTATAAGTGTCAATGCAGTTAGTTATGCAGAAGAGCACTTTAATGAATTATTCAGTGATTCTTCTAAAGTTTTTGCCGTTGGGCCATGGGCCAGCAACGGCAAATCAATTATTAAAGAAAAATATTGCAGTTGACTGTTTTCCAAAAGAGAATGCCTCAAGTCAAGAACTTTTAAATATCAAAGAATGTGCAGAGCTAGCGAATAGAAAAATATTAATTGTTAGAGGAAAGGGCGGTTCAGAAACTTTAAAAAAATATTTGAGTGCATCTAATCAAGTAGATTATCTAGAAGTTTACGAGAGAATTCCATGCAAGCTGAGCAAAATTCATAAGGAGTCTTTAATGTCATTTGTAAATCACCCCGATGGAGCATCTATGGCAACAAGTAATGAGAGTCTAGTCAATATCATTCAGTTAGTTTCGAGTGCCTCTTCAACCTATTTGGAGATTTTAAAATCAAGAAGAATGATTGTTTTTAGTGAACGAATTAAATCCACAGCAAAAAATTTAGGGTTTAAAAAAATTGAAGTTACGCAAAATCCCTCTGATGAAGATTTTGTTGGCATTTTATTTAATAAAAAGTTATAAAAAAATGCACAAATATAAATTGTTTGGGTAACATATGTGAAACTATATCAGGAGTTCAGGTGATAAGATTTGGAATTTCATGGGTGGCGCGTATGCTAGGGGTTAGTGGCTTCACCGTCCAACAACCGACAACCCGCGGCTCTCTTCAAGATCTAAATATTTCTGAACGAATCATCCCCTTCAATCCAAGTAACCTAGCTATAGACGAGTCTCATTTGAAAAGTGATTCTGAAGCTACAAAGCACTTGAAACGTTTTCAAGATACTCAGGTTAAGTTGAATAGTGATGCAGAGCTAACAGACGCTAGCAATGATCAAGATTTAGTTTCTGTAATAGCTACTTTGAAATCTAAGTTATATCAAGAGTCTATTAAAAGTAAGCATTATACAAATGCTTTTAATGAGCTTAATGAAAGACTAATTGAGCTTGAAAAGATTGTCCAGCCAGAAAAGAAAACAGATTTTCAAAAACTGCAGGGCTGGGTTCACTCAAAAAGGCATTTCCACTAACCACTCATTCTTGAGTTTTCGTTATAACCATAAAATACTTCAATTCAGTTTGAATTTTTTTATGAACGTTCACCTATTATCAGTATTACAATTGGCGTCAAATAACTAATTAGGTATAATATTACTTGGTTTTTTAATTAATATAAATATGTCAAAAAGTGATTACATTGAGTTAGAAGGTGTCGTAAAGGAAAAATTACCCAACACAACATTTAAAGTTGAGTTAGAAAATGGACATAGCGTTCTTGCTCATATCTCAGGAAAGATTCGTAAACACTATATACGCATATTACCTGGCGATAAGGTAACTGTCGAAATGACTCCTTATGATTTGACCAAAGGTAGAATTACTTTCAGACATAAATAAACCTGTTAAGCCAGTGTGGTGGAATTGGTAGACACGCCGGATTCAAAATCCGGTTCCTTCACGGGAGTGACGGTTCGAGCCCGTCCACTGGTACCAAATATGAATTATTGAGTAATTCATATATAAAATATTAAATTAACATTCTTTCACTAGGATTTTAAAATGGATAACAACCTGCTAAGTGATGCAATAACTTTGACCATGTTTGGTATGGGATTTGTTTTTGTATTTTTAGCATTGATGGTTATTGTTACAAACCTAATGTCAAAGTTAGTAACAAAAATTCAGCCTTCAATGAATGTCTCTGCATCGATGAGCTCTGAATCTTCAATAGAAATTGATGAAAAGACAAGAGCTATCATAGAGGCAGCAATCAAAATGCACATACAGAGATAAATCATGTCAACAAAAGAAAATAATAAACCTGTTCAAATTACTGAGTTAGTGCTCCGTGATGGACACCAGTCACTCTTTGCAACAAGAATGCGAATTGATGATATGCTCCCTATAGCGGAAAAATTAGATCAGATTGGCTACTGGTCAATGGAATCTTGGGGTGGGGCAACTTTTGATGCTTGTATTCGTTTTCTTGGAGAAGATCCTTGGGAAAGAATTCGTGAAATCAAGAAAGTTATGCCTAATACGCCTCAGCAGATGCTTTTAAGAGCTCAAAATTTGCTTGGTTACAGACACTATAGTGATGACGTGGTTAGAAAGTTTGTTGATCGTTGTGCAGAGAATGGGGTTGGCGTATTAAGAATATTTGATGCAATGAATGATACGCGCAATCTTAAGACCGCCATTGATCAAACGGTCAAGACAGGCGCACATGCTCAGGGAACAATATCCTATACAGTCAGTCCTGTTCATACTACTGAGCTTTGGATTGATATGGCAAAAGAAATAGAAGATATGGGCGCCCTTGTGTTGTGTATCAAAGATATGGCTGGCTTACTTCAGCCTTATGTTGCTTTTGATCTTGTTAAAAAGTTAAAAAAAGCTATTGATATTCCTATTCAGCTTCATGCACATGCAACTACAGGCCTTTCTACTGCATGTATTATTAAGGCTGTTGAGGCTGGTATTGACCGAGTAGATACGTGTATTGGCTCAATGAGCATGACTTATAGTCACTCTGCGACAAATTCTGTAGTCTCAATCCTTGAGGCTAGCCCAAGAAAAACTGGCTTAGATTTAAATAAGCTTGAGGAAATTGATCAGTACTTTAAGCCAATAAGAACTAAGTACGCAAAGTTTGAAGGCTCTCTTAAGGGTGTTGACTCAAGAATTTTGACATCTCAGGTGCCTGGTGGAATGCTCACCAATATGGAAGGTCAATTAAAAGAACAAAATGCACTAGATAAGATGGATGAGGTTTTATTAGAAATTCCTCGTGTCAGAAAAGATCTTGGATATATTCCACTTGTCACTCCAACTTCACAAATCGTAGGCACTCAATCTGTGCTCAATGTCCTGACAGGAGAGAGATATAAAACAATCACTAAAGAGTCGGCAGGCATATTGAAAGGTGAGTATGGAAAAGCCCCAGCACCCGTTAATAAAGAATTACAAGAAAGAGTATTAGAGGGTTCTGAGGCTATTACATGCCGACCTGCAGATAATATTGAGCCTGAGCTAAGCGTTTTAGAGTCTGAGTTTGATAAAATTGTTTCTGAGAAGGGTATCAGGGTTGCTGATCAGAAAATTGATGATTTAATGACTTACGCACTTTTCCCACAAGTTGGAATAAAATTTTTAGAGAATAGAGACAATCCAGAATTTTTTGAACCAGTCCCTGTTGCTGAAACTGAATCCTCAAAAGATCAAAAAGATGAGGGAGTCTATACTGTTTCATTTAAAGGACAGTCTTATACTGTTAATGTATCTGCTGGAGGAACTATAACTTCAATGGGGTCCTCTTCAGATCAATCTACTCAGAGTTCTGAAAGTTCCGATGACGAATCAAAAGTCCCACTTGTAAATGGAAAAGAAGATATTTCTGCGCCACTTTCAGGAACCATATGGAAGACTCTTGTTACTCCAAACCAGAGTGTTAAGAAAGGTGATACCTTAATTGTTTTAGAGGCAATGAAGATGGAAACTGAAATAAAAGCAACATGTTCAGGTGTTGTGGTTAGTGTAGATGTTAAAGAGGGCGATTCAGTTACTGTTGGTCAACTTCTTCTTTCTTTGGGTTAGATATGGATCAATTCAGTCTTCTTTGGACAAACACAGGGCTTTATCAGATGAGCTGGGGGCAAGGCTTAATGCTTTTAGTTGGCATCTTGTTGATTTACTTAGCCATTGTAAAAAAGTTTGAGCCACTTTTACTTCTTCCAATTGGTTTTGGAGCACTTCTAAGTAATATTCCAGGGGCTAACTTGGCTTTAGATGGGGGCATTTTGCATCTTTTTTACATGGTTGGAATTGAGTCAGGCGCTTTTCCACTAATTATTTTTATGGGTGTTGGTGCAATGACAGATTTTGGTCCTCTCCTTGCAAATCCAAAAACATTACTTCTAGGTGCAGCAGCTCAGTTTGGTATTTTTGCTACTTTGCTAGGCGCTGTTGGACTGTCAGTTATTGGTATTTTTGACTTTAATTTAAAGCAAGCTGCTGCAATTGGAATTATTGGTGGTGCAGATGGCCCGACCTCAATTTATGTGGCATCGATACTTGCACCAGAGCTACTTGGAGCTATTGCTGTGGCATCATATTCTTATATGGCACTCGTACCATTGATTCAGCCACCTATTATGAGAGCGTTTACAAATGAAAATGAAAGAAAAATTAAAATGGTGCAGTTAAGGGAGGTTTCAAAGGCTGAAAAAATAGTTTTTCCAATCATCCTTCTTTTATTAGTTGCTCTTCTTTTGCCAGCAGCAGCTCCTCTTTTGGGAATGTTTGCCTTCGGTAACTTAATGAAGGAGTCTGGCGTTGTTGATCGTCTTAGTGATACAACTCAGAACGCTATGATTAATATTGTAACTATATTTCTGGGTCTTGCAGTGGGTTCTAAACTGATGGCGGATAAATTTCTTCAATTAGATACATTGGGTATTTTGTTGTTAGGGTTGGTTGCATTCTCAATAGGAACAATGTGCGGTTTGTTAATGGCAAAACTAATGAATGTCTTTAGTAAAAATAAAATTAATCCTTTGATTGGGTCCGCTGGCGTTTCTGCAGTTCCAATGGCCGCTAGAGTCTCTAACAAAGTTGGCCTAGAGTCTGACTCAAATAACTTTTTACTGATGCACGCAATGGGTCCAAACGTTGCAGGAGTAATTGGCTCAGCAATTGCAGCTGGAATAATGATTCAGTTTTTAGCCTAGATCGATAAGTTTTTTTACTTGCCCGTTATACTTCAATAAGCCTTTGATTACTTAACTCTAGCTTTCTGTCCATCATATTGGCGATACTCAAATCATGCGTGACAATCAAAAGCGCAGTTCTTTTGCTATCATTAAGCTCAACAATTAAATCTAAAACATCCTTGGCATTATTTGCATCCAGGTTCCCAGTAGGCTCATCCGCCAATAGGCAGGCAGGCTCTGAAATCATAGCCCTTGCAATAGCCACCCTTTGTCTTTCTCCACCTGATAACTGAGATGGTTTATGCTTTAGGCGTTTTTCAAGCCCAACTTTCTTTAATATATCTTCAGCTAATTTAACTGCTTTTCTCTTGTCAATGCCTTTAATCAATAAAGGTAAGGAAACATTATAGAGTGAGGAGAAATCATTCAGTAAATGATGAAATTGATAAACAAAGCCTAAATTCTTAGAGCGCAACTCTGTTCTATCTTTTTCATTTAGCTTCGCTATATTTGAGTTGTTAATCAATACATCACCTGTGGATGATTTATCTAATCCAGCAATCAAATTAAGTAGTGTAGATTTCCCGCATCCTGATTGACCAATAATTGCAACCTTTTCACCCGGTTTAACCTCAAAATTTAAGTTATCTAATACCGTAGTTTTGTTTTCACCCTCGTAATACGAGAAGCATAAAGATCGACATTCAATAATGTTACTCATGTCTTAGCACCTCAGAAATGTTTACTTTTCCAGCTCGTCTGGCAGGATAGATTGATGCAAGAATAACTAATATAAATGCTCCAAAGACTATACTCAAGACATCACTCAGAAGAATTTTGGATGGAAATCTATTAATATAAAAGACATCCTTAGGAAAAAATTGAAACCCAATTATGCTCTCAATTCCAGAGATAACTGATTCAATGTTTAGAGCCAAAAGTAACCCAAGACCTGTGCCGACTGTAATTCCAATCAGACCAATGCTTATACCCTGATAAAAAAATATTTTCACAATGCGTCTTGGCGTCATTCCAATAGTCCTTAGAATGGCAATATCCGATTTTTTGTCGGTAACAACCATAACCATCATAGAAACAATATTAAATGCTGCTACAGCAATGATCAGAGAGAGAATAATTGCAATCATTTGCTTTTCTAGGTTTAATGCCCTAATAAAGTGTTTTTGTTGCTGCATCCAGTCAACACCATAGTATTCATCTCCTAATGAGCCAACAACCTTATCTGTAATTGCATTTGCCTCAAATAAATCATTAACCTTGAGACGTATGCCAGAAACTTTATTGCCCAAGCCAAAAAGATCTTGAGCATCATAAAGATGAATAAATGCTAAACCATTATTGTAGTCATTTAATCCAGCATTAAAAATACCACTAACACTAAATGTTTGAGAAATTGGAACAAGGGTACCAAGTGAGTTTCTAGCAGGCGCAATAAGAGTAATCTTATCACCAATACCAGTTCCCATGAGTGTTGCTAAACCAACACCCAGCAAAACTGAGGACTCATCTTCATTTAAACTAAGAGAGCCATATTTAATGTCATCTAGAAGAGCAGAGGTGGAGGGTTCTTGATCTATAAGTATTCCTCTAATGCTGACACCCTGTGAAGCACTTTTAGAGGTCATTAGGGCAAAATCTTCTACAAAGGGAGAGGATGCTAAAACACTATCCTGAGAGTCAATCTTTTTTTGGAGATCACCCCAATTTTCAAGAGTATCATCTGAGCCTGTAATATAAGAATGAGAGATCGTATTTAAAACCCTGTTGGTTAATTCTTCATGGAAACCATTCATTACAGACATGACAGTAATTAATGACATAACAGCTAAGATTAGGCCAACCATTGAAACACCAGAAATAAAAGAAACAAAGCCCTTTTTTCTGCTTGATCGCAAATATTTGTTAGAAATATGAAATTCAACACTCATGATCGGAATATTTTGTCATAATAAATGTTTTAAAGGTAATTAAAGTTATCAAATGTTAAGTAATCAAAGTTTTATAAACCATAATAAGTTTGGCTTGATTAACTTTATGCTTCTTCCTTTTTCTGCTATTTTTTTTATTTTGTCATCCATTCGATTATGGCTTTATAAGTTCAGAATTCTAAAAATAAATGATTCATCTTTGCCAGTCATAGTGGTAGGAAATATAACAGTAGGCGGAACAGGAAAAACGCCGATTGTCATTTCTATTGTCAATTATTTAGAGTCTCAGAATAAAAAAGTAGGGGTTGTTTCAAGAGGTTATGGCGGCAAATATTCCCAAGATTCTTTAGAGGTTAGCATGACCAGCGACCCAGTACAATGCGGAGATGAGCCTTTATTGATTAAACAACAGACCGAAGTGCCAGTTGTAGTAGCAAAAAAAAGAACAAAAGCAATTGAGTTTTTAATTAAAAAGTATTCATTGGATGTTATTGTCAGTGATGATGGCCTTCAGCACTATTCTATGGGTCGTGATATTGAAATTGCTGTGATAGATGGTCATAGTCGTTTGGGTAATGGTTTTTTCCTACCAGCTGGGCCCCTTAGAGAAGCTAAAAGTAGACTCAAATCAGTCGATTTCATCATTAATAATGGCTCTCATTTCGAGGGTGAAGTTTCAAGTGAAATTGAACCGCATGAATATATAAACCTAGTTACTAATGAAGTTAAGGGGCTTGAGTATTTCAAAGAAAAAAAATGTTACGCAGTAGCTGGAATTAGTAAGCCAGATAATTTCTTCTCGATACTTCAGAAAAATGGAGTCAAATTAATCCCCAAACCCTTCCCAGACCATTACGCTTTTTCTGAAAAGGATCTATCTTTTAACGAAAATTATCCTGTCATAATGACCTCAAAGGATTGTGTAAAATGTGTTTCATTTGCAACTGAACAAATGTGGTATTTGTCTGTAAGCGCAAAAATTAATTCTAATTTTTATCAGCAATTGGAGTCTAAGTTTTGATTGATAATGATTTGTTAAAAATGTTGGTTTGTCCGCAAAGTAAAGCGCCTTTAAGATTTGAGGAGGGTGAGTTATTGTGTGAAAAGAGTGGACTGGCTTATCCAATTATTGATGGCATTCCGATACTTCTTGTAGAGGAAGCCAGAAAAATAGACTCTAAAAAATAGTGGGCTTTTCCGTTATTATTCCTGCCAGGTATGCATCAAGTCGTCTTCCGGCAAAGATGCTAAAAGAGATTAATGGAAAATCGCTTATAGAGCATACTTATTCTAATGCAATTAAAAGTGATGCGAGTCGTGTCATTATTGCTACTGATGATGAAAGGATAAAAACTGTTGCAGAAGGTTTTGGAGCAGAAGTGTGCATGACACATGATAGCCATACTTCAGGAACTTCCAGGATAGCTGAGGCTGTATCGTTTTTAAACTTCCAAAATGATGATGTGATTGTTAATTTGCAAGGTGATGAGCCTATGATGAGTCCAACTGCAATCAACCAGGTAGCATCAAATCTGGTTAGTTCTGGAATGAGTGTTGCTACTTTGTGCGAAGCAATTGATACTGAGGATGCATACTTTGATGAGAATTGTGTGAAAGTTGTATATAATTCGCGCGGCAGAGCAATGTATTTTTCTAGATCTCCGGTACCTGCTTTCAGGGATGGCCAAAACATTAATTTAGATTTATGTTTTAGGCATATCGGTTTGTACGCCTATCGAGTAAATTTTTTAAAAGATTATCGTAATATGCCTATATCAAGACTAGAAACGGCTGAAAAATTAGAGCAACTTACTTTCCTGATGGAAGGCTTTGATATCCATGTTGACGTTTCATTTGCCTCAACGGGATATGGTGTTGACACAGAAAGTGATTTAATAAAAGTTAAAAAGGAATTAAAAAAATGAATATTATTGATGGTAAAGAGATTGCCAAAAACTTACGTCTAAAGATCGCTGACGAGGTTAAAGCTCTTGAGCGTCCCCCGGGACTTGCGGTCATTCTGGTAGGTGAAGATCCAGCTTCAGCTGTCTATGTTAGGAATAAAGAGCTGGCGTGTAAACAGGCAGGATTCTTTTCAGATAAAATTATAAAGTCAGAGAACATTACTGAAGAACAGTTATTAGAGGAAGTAGAGCGCCTTAATAATAATCCTCATATTGACGGTATACTTGTGCAGCTCCCGTTGCCAAGTCATATTAATGCAAACAAGGTGATCGAGCACATCTCCCCCTTTAAGGATGTAGATGGCTTTCATAGTGAGAATATTGGAAAATTAATGCAGAATAAGTCTCACTTAAGACCTTGTACTCCAAAGGGTGTGATGACCATGCTTGATTCAGTTAATTGCAAAGTTGAAGGAATGAATTGTGTTGTTATTGGTGCCTCAAATATTGTAGGAAGACCAATGGCTATGGAGCTTCTCAATGCAAGAGGAACTGTCACAATATGTAATAGTAAAACTAAAGATGTGGCTGAGAAAGTGAGACAAGCAGATATTGTTGTTGTGGGTGTTGGAATACCTCAAATGGTGAAAGGTGATTGGATCAAAGAGGGTGCAATTGTAATAGATGTTGGAATTAATAGACTGGAAGATGGGTCACTGGTAGGAGATGTAGATTTTGATGCAATCAAAGATATTGCTGGAGGCATAACTCCTGTTCCTGGTGGCGTAGGTCCAATGACTATAGCAACTCTTCTTGAAAATACTTTAATCGCCTACAAGCAAAATTTATGAGAATTTTTCTAAAATTACTAAGAGAAGGTTCCGGAAGGTTGCTAATCTTTATTGATTGGGTGTTTAGACCATCAATCATTAAACGAAGTGATGAAGAGCAGATGATTGTAGATCAGAAAACTGAATCTTTAAAATTGTATGAGTTTTATGCGTGCCCTTTTTGTGTCAAGACTCGAAGAGCAATCAAGCGCTTAAATCTAAAAGTTGAGACTAGAAATGCACAAGAGGGTAGCTACAGAACAGAGCTTGAATCAAGTGGTGGAAAGATACAGGTTCCATGTCTTCAAATTAGTCAAGATGGAGAGGTAAGCTGGCTCTACGAGTCAAACGATATTATTGGTTATCTAGACAAACATTTTTAACTAACTTTATGAGTTTTCTCAAAAATGCTTTATATTCACGGGGGTAATAAAAAGCAAATAGAGCTTTCACATCAGCTTTATAATTTTTGTTGCAATGGTCTATTCAAAGAAGATAATATCCCAAATATAGATCTTACCATTCATAAGGTTGAGGACGCACTTGCGTGGACAGACTATGAGGGCGATGGTAAGTTTTTTATTGAAATTGAGGAGACACTTGATCAAAAAAAATTTATTATTACCATGTGTCATGAGATGATCCATGTATGCCAATTTTTATCAGGTGTGGAGGTAAGTGAATTATCAGCATATCATTATGAGGAGAAGATAGCTGAGCAGTTTTATCATGAGGAATTGAGACTAAACCATAGTCCTTTAGATTTAAATGAAGATTAAGGTAAATACCCCTTTAAGTTATCAATTGATTTATTTAATTCTTCCATAGAATTTGAAGTTAGCGTGATATGGCCTAGTTTTCTTCCCTTGCGCTCCTCTTTATCATAAAGATGTAAATGCGCATTTTTGGTTTCAAGTACCTTACTAGTTTGACCGTGCATACCAATAATATTAATCATCGCATTAAATGAACTTTTGATAGATGTCGCTCCTAATGGAGAATTAGTAATTGCTCTAATATGATTTTCAAATTGAGAGGTTTGAGCGCCTTCAATTGTCCAATGACCTGAGTTGTGAACTCTTGGGGCAATTTCATTAACAATCAGCTCATGAGAGTCAAAAAGTTCAAGGGTCATTACACCAACATGATCCATTTCATTAATCAATGAATGCATATATTCCTCTGCTTTTTTTTGAAGAGATTTTGGTATATTTTGTGCAGGTGCAATTGTTAATCTTAATATTCCTTCATGATGTTTATTTTCCACTAGTGGATAGTATTTAAGACTTGCATCCAGTCCTCTTACAGCGATTAAAGAGAGCTCTCGTTTGAACTTTATAAAGCCCTCCAAGATAGACTCAGCACCAGAGAGATGGTTCCAGGCTTCATCGATTTCAGATTCAGATTTGATAAGAAATTGACCTTTTCCATCATAACCATCTTTAGCAGTTTTTAAAATTGCAGGAAGTCCTATCAATTCAACAGCACTTTTAAGTTCTAACAAACTGTTAACCATTTTGAATGGTGCGCAAGGTATGTCTAACTTAGAAAGTAAGTTTTTCTCTCTTCCACGATGCTGAGTAAGGTGTAGCGAACTTTCACTGGGATAGACTTTTGATTTTTTACTGACTTTGTTAACGATTGATACATCAGTATTTTCACTCTCATATGTCACAACATCAGAGTCATCAGAAAATAATTCGATTACATTAGAATGGTTATTAATGTATGTTTTTCCTAAAAGAGAAGAGGGGTCTTCCTCTGATAAAGCCAGAAACCTCATTTGATGCCCCAAAGGGTAAGCTGATAGAGCAAGCATTCTTCCTAACTGACCAGCACCAAGAACACCAATTTTCATAACTTATTTATTAGGATTAGGATTGTTTAGTACACTTTGAGTTTGTTCTGAGCGAAATTGAGCAACCTTTTTTCTAACTTCTTCATTGTGGTTTCCAACAATTTGAGCGGCTAGTATTCCTGCATTTTTTGCGCCTGATTCACCTATAGCAAGTGTACCAACAGGAATTCCACCAGGCATTTGAACTATAGATAATAATGAGTCTTGTCCGCTTAATGCTTTTGATTGAATGGGAACGCCAAGAACTGGCACAATAGTTTTTGATGCAACCATTCCGGGCAAGTGAGCTGATCCTCCAGCACCAGCAATAATGACTTCAAGGCCTCTATCCTGAGCAGTTTCCGCGTATTCAAACATTAGGTCAGGTGTTCTATGAGCAGAGACCACTTTAACCTCATAGGCTATACCAAACTCATCAAGCATATCTGTGGCACTTTTCATTGTGGGCCAATCAGACTTTGAACCCATAATTACTCCGACTATTGCACTCATTTTTGTGTTGGTGAGGAAATTGATGGAATTATACCAAAAACCCGATAACTATAAGAATTGAAACTTTGAAGTGGGAGAATATAAGTTAAATTTTGAAGTCGTTGTCCAAAAATGGCAGGTGGCCAGATCTTAAAACATGGGTTTTTGATCCTGCTGCTTGATACCAATCTTGAATTCTTACTGGAACAAGAGTGTCGAGTGATCCAAGAATGCATTTTTTTGGCGTTGAAATATTTTTGAAGGTATCTCTGAGATCAGAATTTAAGATTATTTGAAGTCCATTATCCAAAGCGCTTTGTGATGCAGGGAATTTTTGGATAGATTGATGAAGCTCCTGAATTTGTGACTTATCTTTGCTTTGAAGGCTAACAAAACGCTTTAGCGATTTAGTACTATCGTTTTTCAAGTTGTTTACAAATTGATTAAAAACATGGCTTTCAATTCCAAATTCCCAATCTGTATTATTTATAAGGCAAGGACTCGAAGCAACTAGAATAAGTTTATTGACTTTAATTTGATTTGCTACGAAAGTTGATAAAAGCCCTCCTAAAGACCAGCCCAAGAGGATTGATTGTTCAGGGATCAGTTTAATTATCTCATTGCACCATGATTCAAGATCACCCTCAATATCAGGGCTTCTTCCATGTCCAGGTAGGTCGATAACTGTTATACGGTATTTATGTTTATATTTTTCGACAAGGCTTTGAAAAATATCACTATTAAAAGCCCATCCATGAAGGAGAACAAGGTCTGGCCCTTCACCTATAGTTTTATGCCATAGCATTTTTCACCTTTTCAAGTAGTGACTCTATTTCTTCAGATTGATGATTTGATGATAACGTAAACCGAAGTCTAGCTGTATTTGGAGGGACAGTGGGAGGACGAATTGCACTCACAAAAAAACCTGAATCAAATAAATTCTTACTTATTTCTAATGCCTTTTGACTAGAGCCGACAATTAGTGGCTGAATGGCACTATCTGAATTTTCAAAATTGAGCCCTAGTTGGCTTGACATAGTCTTAAAAAAGTCAATATTTTTAAGTAGTTTTTCTTTTTGTTGGCCGTTTTTTATAATTTCTAGGCTCATTAGGATTGCTTGACAAACACTTGGTGGGATTGCAGTTGTATAGGTGTATGGTCTTGATTTTTGAATTAAGAATTCTATAAAGTCATTATTGCCAGCAACAAAGGCTCCCATAACCCCTGCAGCTTTACCTAACGTAGCCATATAGATAGAACCCTTAGGTATGAATGGATCAAAAATACCAAAGCCATGGGCATCATCTTGCATCAAAATGGCATCAGTTTTATGAATAGCTTTGTCAATTCCAGCTATGTCTGCTTGATCTCCATCCATACTAAATACATTGTCTGTCACAACTAAGCCAGGACCTATTTGTTTTTCGAGCTTGGAGTCAAGAGAGTCAAGGTTGTTATGAAGGTACCTTTGAATAGTTAGACCAGCTATCCGACTTCCATCAATTAAAGATGCATGGTTTAACTTGTCATGTAGTGCCCATTTGATTTCGTCTCTGAGCGCTGAAAAAATTCCAAGATTAGCACTATATCCAGATGAGAATATGAGAGCATTTTCTTGACCAGTAAATTCTGATAAGGCCTCTTCAAGAAGTTTATGGGACTCTGAGTGTCCACTGACAAGGTGAGATGCCCCTGAGCCAGAGCCATATTTTTCGACTCCTTTAATGAACGCTTCTTTAACCTTGGGATGGCTCGCAAGTGAAAGATAATCATTGGAGCAAAAATTAACCACTTCACTGCCATCGATGACCATTCTTGTAGTTTGGGGGCTGTTTGATACTCTTCGAGATCGTAATAAATGATTGTTTTCAAGCTCACTTATTTTTTTTGAAAAGTTCATGATAGTAATCTTAGATTGCTATATGAGATTTTCCATGGGTGATGAGGCACTTGCGTAGGCTTTTTTCATCATTCTGCCTGCAAGGTAAGATTTCCTGCCAGCTATAATCGCATGTTTCATTGCGCTGGCCATAAGAAGTGGATCATTAGCATTGGCAATAGCGGAGTTCATTAAGACGCCATCACATCCAAGCTCCATGGCTCTAGCAGCATCACTTGCACAGCCAATTCCTGCATCTACCAAAACTGGCACACTGGAATTCTCTTTAATTAATTTAATGTTAAAAGGATTGGAAATACCCTGACCAGAGCCTATTAGTGAGCCAAGTGGCATTATTGCACAGCAACCAATGTCTTCAAGTTCTTTTGCAATAATTGGATCATCAGAGGTGTAAACCATAACATCAAAGTTTTCCTTGATTAGTGTTTTAGCTGCATCGAGAGTTTCTACGATATTTGGGTAAAGAGTTTTTTCATCACCAAGGACTTCAAGTTTTACTAGGTTATGTCCATCAAGTAATTCTCGAGCCAATAGGCACGTTCTCACAGCATCTTTTGCATTGTAGCATCCAGCAGTGTTTGGGAGAATCGTATATTTATCAGGCGAAATAACGTCTAGGAGGCTCTCCTCATTGGCATGTTGTCCAATATTAGTTCTTCGGATTGCAACAGTAATAATTTCTGAACCTGATTTTTCAGTCGCTAATTTTGTCTCTTTTAGGTCTTTGTATTTTCCTGAGCCAACAAGCAGTCTTGAGTTAAAAGTTCTTCCAGCAATTGTAAATGGGGCATCTATTTCCATAGCGTTATAAGATACCATGTGCCGTAATTAATATTTCAATATTGAGTTGTAATCTTTTCAATTTTTGATGAATTATTTAGATTGTTAAACCAGCAATTTTTTGAATATCATTGATAGCTTTTGTGATGATTCTTGAGAACAAGAAATCTGAGTCATGCCCAGATTCAGATTGAGAAACAAATTCTTCTACCATCAGCTGGTAGTGGTTACACGCTGGAAATTCAACTTTAGTTCCTTTTTCAAGGCCACCATTAGACCAGTAGGCATATGTTGTTTCAGGGGGATTGACTGGAACATTCAGTTTAGCCCAGCCATTCGAACCAAGAACAGTAAAGGCTTGACAAAGAGCTGCATTAGCTGAAACAGTCAAGCTCAGTGTTTCACCATTTGGCCATCTAAGAGTAGCATCGACTTGTTTTTCAATTTCATATTCTTCACTTTTAACTGCAACCGCATAGAGTACTTCGGGCTCACCCTCAAAGAGTATGCATCCCGACAAAATAGCATAGCACCCAATATCAAATAATGGTCCACCACCATATTTAATAAGGTTTCGCACATTCCCAAGGGGCTGTTGGGGGTAGCTAAAGATAAAGTGAGACGACTGATACTTGCCGATATCAAGATTTTTTAGCCAGTGCCATTGAGGGTGACTTCTGACCATAAAAGCTTCATAGAAAAATGCTTTGCTATGTTTGGCAGCATTCTCAAGCTGTGATAATTCATCTAAGTTAAGGGCAACAGGTTTTTCACAAAGGACATGTTTACCAACTTTAAGCGCTTCAATAGAGTAGGGTACATGAAGATGATTCGGAAGTGGATTATAGATTGCATCAACTGAAGGGTCATTAATAAGAGTCTCATAATCAGTCTCGATAGCATTCCCATAGATTTTAGGCAGTGCTACTTGCCCTGGGATTCTTCTTCCAACATGAGTTACTTTATGTCCAGCACTAAGTATTGCTGGAACAACATGTTCTCGCGCAATTTTTGCTTCCCCTAAAATTCCAAAATTCATATGATTAGCTCAATAGATAAAACCTTTATCATACATATTCATGTTCTAAGATTTTTAGAAAAATATTACAATTTGTATTAACATGTAAAATCAAATTTTATTGAAAATATATTTTAGGAAAAAAGATGCCACTTAATGCTATAAAACACCCTCTCATTGCACATAAGATTGCTTTGCTTCGTCAGGAGGGAATTAGTACGAAACAGTTTCGTGAGCTTGCCAATGAAGTCGCTAGTCTTTTGACTTATGAGGCGACCCGAGACCTGCCTCTAGAAAATAGAGAAATCAATGGCTGGCAAGGTGAGCCAATAAACACCCAGATGCTCAGTGGTAAGAAACTATCAATTGTTCCAATTCTTAGAGCAGGACTAGGAATGCTTGATGGTGTTCTAACTCTTGTGCCTAATGCCAAAGTGAGTGTAGTTGGTTTATATCGAGATGAGGAAACTTTAGACCCTGTTGCTTATTTTGATAAAGTGATTACGGACATTGACCAAAGAACTTCATTAATTATTGATCCAATGCTGGCTACAGGTGGAACACTTCTTGCGACAATTGATTTATTAAAGCAAAAGGGTTGTAAGAAAATTATAGGTTTGTTTTTAGTAGCCTCTCCCGAGGGGCTTGAAAGGGTTACAAAATTACATCCAGATGTTGATTTGTTTATTGCTGCAATAGATGATTCTCTTAATGAGAATGGCTATATACTGCCAGGTTTAGGGGATGCTGGAGATAAGATTTTTGGCACAAAGTAAATAATCTTGAAAGAAGATATCTTTCCTCAAGGCTCTGCATGGATGAATGGAGAGTTTATTAATATTTCAGAAGCTCGAATACCAATCCTTGACTGGGGGTTTCTCAGATCTGATGCAACCTATGATGTTGTGCATGTATGGAAAGGTCAATTTTTTCGCTTAGATGAGCATATAGACAGATTCTTTGAATCTACTAAAAGTCTTAGGATGCCTTGTTCATTGGAAAGAGATGACCTTAAAAAAATACTTGCAGGTTGTGTTAGGCATGCAGGACTCGATGATGCTTACGTAGAGATGATTCAGACTAGAGGTGTTTCTAAAAATTTTCAAAGGGATCCGCGTAAAGCGAATCATCGTTTTATAGCTTTTGCAGTGCCATTTGGCTGGATTCTTAATCCAGATGAATTTGAGAAAGGCTTGAATGTTATAGTAAGCAACATAAGAAGAATACCACCTGAATCTGTTGATTCAAAAATCAAAAACTATCATTGGCTTGATTTAATTAGCGGGATGTTTGAAGCTTATGACTCTAATGTTGACTCAGTAATTTTAGTGGATGAAGGAAATAATATTTCAGAAGGACCTGGATTTAATATTTTTTGTGTCGATGCAAGTGGGCTTTATACTCCAGATAAAGGAGTTTTAGAGGGTGTTACAAGGCAAACTGTTTTAGATCTAGCAGAAGAAATTAACTTACCAGTTAATCTAAAGCCAATTTCTATCGACATGCTTAATGATTCTATTGAAGTATTTGCAACCTCTACAGCTGGAGGAATAATGCCAATTACTAAGATTAATAATCAATTGGTGGGTAATGGCAAACCAGGCAAAGTAACGAGACAAATACATAAGTCTTATTGGGACTTACATGTAAATTCAAGATGGACTCAATCAGTGAATGATTTGGTTTAAGAGTCTTTTAAGCTTCCTCTTTTTTTAAGGATTTAAAAGCATCTAGGGCTTTTTCTCGAGAAGCCTTTAGATTTATTATGGGCTCAGGATAATCTTTTCCAATAACAATATTTGCTTTGTCTAAGGTTTCCTTTGGAGCCTCCGATGGATTGTAAAGATATTTGTTGGGCAGTTCCTTTAATTCTGGAATATATTGTCTAATGTATTCACCATCTGGATCAAATTTCTCGCCCTGTGTGACTGGATTGAAAATTCTAAAGTATGGTGCTGCGTCTGCCCCACATCCTGCAATCCACTGCCAACTCGCACTATTACTCGCAAGATCAGCATCAACCAGGCAATCCCAAAACCAGCGTTCACCATGATGCCAATTTAATAAAAGATTTTTTACTAAAAATGAACCTACAACCATCCTGACTCGATTATGCATTGAACCGGTCAACCATAATTCCCTCATTCCAGCATCAACCATAGGGATTCCAGTTTGGCCTTTTTGCCAAGCTAATAAATTTTTTGGGTTATCTTCCCATGGAAAAGCATCAAATTTCGATTGGAGATTTTTTCTTGGAAGATCTGGATTGAAATAAAGCTGACAGTAGGAGAACTCTCGCCACCCTAATTCACTTAAAAAGTGATCAATATCCTTATCACCACCTTTTTCTTTAGCCAGATACCATGCCTGATTGGGAGACAGCTCACCAAAATGTATGTGAGGAGAGATTCTAGATACAAATGGCTTTGCAGGAAAATTCCTACCTTCCTTGTAGTGTTTAATACCACCATCAATAAATTTAGTCAGCCTTTCGTATGCACCTATTTCTCCTATATCCCAATGGGACTCCATTTGAATGTCCCATCTGAAGGCAGGAATGAGTGACAAATCTTCAAGATTTAATGAGGGGGCCTTATCAACAATGAAATTCGAAGTACTGACCTTGGGTAGAGGCCTTCTAGGTTCTTCTGAGTTAAGGCATCCCTTACGGTAGAAGGGAGTAAAAACTTTGTAAGGCGTACCATCATCTTTTTTGATCGTCCAGGGCTCCCATAGAAGTGAGCCATTGTAGGTAAAAACTGAAATTCCTTTAGATTCTAGTGCTGATTTGATTTCTGTGTCTCTTTTAATTCGCCAGGGTTCATAGCACCTATTCCAATAGACAGCAGTTATATTGTTGCGATCAATAATATCTAATAAGGCTTTTAAAGGGTCTCCTTGATAAATAGATAAATTATTATTTAGGTTTTCTTTAAGGTTTTTTAAAGAATGATGCAGCCAGAAACGACTTGCTTCTCCCATTGAAAAATCTCCAGAATTTTGATCATCTAAAATATAAAGTGGAAGAACTTGGTCATTCTTTGAAGCATGATGGAGAGCTGGATTGTCTGATAAACGTAGATCCTGACGAAACCAATGAAGTGATTTAGTATTATTCATTATCGAATTATAAAATTCTGTTGTGAAGTCTAAATGAAGATTAGGCGTTATTTAGAGAAAGAAAAATTATGGCGGAGAGAGAGGGATTCGAACCCTCGATAGGAGTTAAAGCCTATACTCCCTTAGCAGGGGAGCGCCTTCAGCCACTCGGCCACCTCTCCGAAGAATCGCATATTATACTGCAAATAAATTGAATGAGTATTTTAGAAAATAGTTGTTTCACAAAATTTTATTCAACGACCTCAAAATCATGCGTAATTGTTGCCATTTCTCCAAGCATGATTGATGCTGAGCAGTACTTTTCAGCTGACAATGTAATCGCTTTATCAACTTTCTTTGAATCTAAATCCTTACCTTTAACGGTAAACTGAATATGAATATTGGTAAACACTTTTGGATGGTCAGTTGCTCTCTCTGCGTTAATCTTGGTTTCACAGTGAGATAGGTCTTGGCGCATTTTTTTGAGTGTGGTCACAACATCAATCATTGTGCAGCCTGCCACACCTAGTAAGAGCATTTCCATGGGCCTAACGCCCAGATTCTCACCACCTGATTCTGGTGGTCCATCCATGGTGATGGTGTGGCCACTGTCTGATTTGCCAACCATAAGAAGCCCGTCAACCCAATTTACAGAAATATTCATTTAAAAAACTCCTCAAGTTTTTGGCCAGGGTTAGAGTCCCTCATAAAAGCCTCGCCAATTAAAAAACCAAACACATGATGCTGATGCATTAAATCTACATCCATTTTTGAAGTGATACCTGATTCAGTAATCACTAACTTATCATCGCCAATGTCAGAGAGTAAGTCAATAGTCGTTTGAAGGCTAACTTCAAAATTTCTAAGATTCCTATTGTTTATGCCAAGCATTGGAAGTTCTAGTTTTAATGCACGATGAAGCTCATCTCTGTCATGAACTTCAACTAAAGTATCCATTCCAAGGGATGAAGCTAGCTGACTTAGGTTTTTTAACTCACTATCTTTGAGGCATGAGGCTATTAATAAAACACAGTCAGCTCCCATAGCTCTTGATTCATAGACCTGATATGGATCAACAATAAAATCTTTTCGAATGACTGGTATTGAGACAGCAGCACGAGCTTTTATTAGGAATAAAGGGTCACCTTGAAAGAAATCGCGGTCCGTTAATATTGAAAGGCAACTCGCACCCCCTGACTCATAACTTTTTGCAATTTCAACAGGATCAAAGTTCTCCCTTAGGACGCCTTTACTAGGGGATGCTTTTTTGATTTCAGCAATAATACCACTCTGTTTTTGACTGACTTTGCTATAAAGTGCATTATAAAAGCCGCGGGTTTCGTCAGCATT
The DNA here is from genome assembly GCF_001281385.1 of Candidatus Pseudothioglobus singularis PS1. Taxonomy (NCBI): domain Bacteria; kingdom Pseudomonadati; phylum Pseudomonadota; class Gammaproteobacteria; family Pseudothioglobaceae (SeqCode); genus Pseudothioglobus (SeqCode); species Pseudothioglobus singularis (SeqCode). The sequence continues at coordinate 1,303,378 of NZ_CP006911.1, read as the reverse complement.
ACTGGCTAATTCAATCATTCTATCGAGAGGGACACGTTTAATACCCTCATCAATTTCTTCATGCTTTCGAGAAACTATTTTTTTTAAAATGTCAGGTGTTTTTTGTGCCATCGCTGAAAGGAATTTATAACTATGCCTATTTTAAACGAATATAATTTACGTATATATTTAAGTATTGAGCGAAGTACATGAATTTACTAGATTTTCATGCTGGAATTGAGCACCCCTTTTTTTTGATTGCCGGGCCCTGTGTGATTGAGTCAGAGCAGCTTGCAATTGAGACGGCAAGCTATCTCAAAAAGGTGTGTAACGAGCTCAATATCAACTTTATTTATAAATCCTCATTTGATAAGGCTAATCGCACGAGCGCCGATAGTTTTCGCGGTCTTGGGATTGAAGAGGGGCTCAGGATACTTGAAAAGGTTAAATTGGAGGTAGGTGTTCCGGTCTTGACTGATGTCCATGAAGACTCTCCTTTAGATGAGGTAAGCTCTGTAGTGGATGTTCTTCAGACGCCAGCTTTTCTGGTTAGGCAGACAAACTTCATACAAAATGTTTGTAGTCAGGGGTTGCCTGTAAATATCAAAAAAGGACAATTTCAAGCGCCTTGGGATATGGAAAATGTCGTAGATAAAGCTAAGTCAACAGGAAACCAGCAGATCATGGTGTGTGATCGCGGCACCTCTTTTGGCTACAACACTTTGGTTTCAGATATGAGGGGTCTATCTAGTATGAGATCGACTGATTGTCCGATTGTGTTTGATGCAACTCACTCAGTTCAGCATCCAGGGGGGCAAGGTAAATCCTCGGGTGGCCAAAGAGAGATGGTCCCTGTTCTAGCAAGGGCTGCTGTAGCTGTTGGCGTTTCAGGAGTATTTATGGAAACGCATCCAAATCCAAACTTAGCCAAGAGTGATGGTCAAAATTCAATGCCAATGAACTTAATGTTTACTCTTCTTGAAACTCTTAAGGAGATTGATTCAGTGACCAAAAAAAATAACTTACTAGAGGATTCTATCAATGACTAGAATTGCCATAAATGGATCAAAAGGAAAAATGGGTCAAACCCTAATAGAAGCTGTTCATTCAAACTCTAAAGCAGAGTTTGGCGCTGGACTTGATAAAGGAGATAAGTTAGCAGATCAATTAGATAATTTCGATGTACTGATTGATTTTTCAAGGCCAGAGGCATCCTTAGATGCTATTTCTATCTGTAAAGGCTCTGGAAAAGCAATGGTCATAGGGACAACAGGTTTCAGTGATAATGAGTTAGAGTTCATTCAACAAGCGTCAAAAGAAATTCCTATTGTGTTTGCCCCCAACATGAGTGTAGGCGTCAATCTAACTTTGAAAATATTAGAGACTTCTGCAAAAGTCATTGGCCCAGATTCAAGTGTAGAGATTATTGAGGCTCATCACCGGTTTAAGGTTGATTCACCCTCAGGCACTGCCCTTAAAATGGGAGAGGTAGTAGCAAATGCACTTGGCAGAAATTTAGCTGATTGCGCAATGCCGTGCCGTGAAGGCATTGAAGAGCCTAGAGATTTAAATACGATTGGCTTTTCATCTATCAGAGGCGGTGATGTTATCGGTGAGCATACTGTTGCATTTTTTATGGATGGTGAGAGGGTCGAAATAACACACAAGGCGTCCTCTCGAATGATTTATGCAAATGGTGCTGTAAGGGCAGCTAACTGGCTTTTTGATAAACCAAGTGGCCTATATTCAATGCATGACGTTTTAGACCTTTAGGAATGAATTATGTTGTACGCAATTATTTCTCAAGATATTGAAAATAGCTTATCAAAGCGAATGGGAGCGAGACCTTCCCACGTTGAAAGACTTAACGAGTTAAAAGATGAAGGTCGACTCATTTTGGCGGGCCCTCATCCATCGATTGATGTCTCAGAGCCGGGCGAAGCTGGTTTTTCAGGGTCTTTGATTGTTGCAGAGTTTGATGATCTCCAGCAGGCACGTCAATGGGCAGATGCTGACCCCTATGTTACTGCAGGCGTTTATTCAAGTGTAGTTGTAAAACCATTTAATAAGGTTTTGCCTTAAAGGCCTACAATTTTTCTAAATTTAAAGGATAATTTGGCACTTTTGAAAAACCAGTTAGTTCACAGGGAGATTTGGGTATCAATTACCTGACTGATAATGATTACAGTTAAAAACTTATCAAAACATTTTGGCGGAATCAAGGCTGTAGATGGAGTTGACTTGCATATTGATAAAGGCTCAATTACTGGTTTAGTTGGACCAAATGGTGCTGGAAAAACAACAATGTTTAATCTTATAGCTGGACTTTATCAGCCCACTGAAGGTGAAATTATTCTTGATGGTGAAGACGTCACTGAACTTACATCTCACCAGCTTTTTCATAAGGGCTTATTGAGAACATTTCAAATTGCTCATGAATTCCCTACTCTTAGTGTTCTTGAGAACTTAATGATGGTACCAGCCAATCAGCTGGGTGAAAATTTGATGAATACTTGGTTAAAGCGAAAGCAAATACATGAGGAAGAGAAAGCTCTTCAAGCCAAAGCAGAAGAAGTTGTTGATTTTTTGAGTATTAGTCATCTTAAGAATGAAAGTGCAGGAAATCTTTCGGGTGGCCAGAAAAAATTATTGGAGTTAGCAAGGACAATGATGGTTGATGCCAAAGTCGTTCTTCTTGATGAAGTGGGTGCAGGAGTTAATAGGACACTCCTTAAACAAATCGGCGATGCAATCATCAGACTCAATGAAGAAAGAGGCTATACATTTTGTATGATTGAGCACGATATGGATTTTATTTCTAGACTTTGTGATCCAGTTGTAGTTCTTGCAGAAGGTCAAATTTTAACAAGTGGAACTCCTGATGAAATTAAGAGTAGTGATGCTGTAATTGAGGCCTATTTAGGCAAAGGCATTAAAACTGAGGCAACTCATTAATGGCTTATCTTGAAGGTAAAAATCTGGTTGCTTCTTATGGCGTAGTTCCAATTCTTCACGAGTGTTCTGTTGAGGTTGAAAAGGGTGAATTGGCAGTCATTGTTGGCCCAAATGGAGCGGGTAAATCGACTGTTATGAGGGTTCTTTTAGGAATGTTAGATGCAACTTCAGGCTCAGTGACACTAGATGATAAAGATATTTCTATGCTTTCTACTCAGGATAGAATCGGTATGGGCTTAGCATTCGTCCCTCAAACTAAAAATGTTTTTCCGTCAATGACAGTTGAGGAAAACCTTGAAATGGGGGGTTTTATTAGGAAAGATGACATCAGTAAAACGATTCAAGAGGTCTATGAATTGTTTCCAATACTTTATGACAAACGTAAACAATTAGCTGTTCAGTTGTCAGGCGGCCAAAGACAACAGGTTGCTTTTGGTAGGGCTATGATGACCAAACCATCAGTAATGCTCCTAGATGAACCAACTGCAGGCGTTTCGCCTATTGTCATGGATGAAATTTTTTCGAACATATTGGATGTGAGAAATGCTGGAATGGCCGTTTTAATGGTTGAGCAGAATGCCCAGCAAGCATTGAATATTGCGGATAAGGGCTTTGTTCTTGTCTCTGGACGCAATGAACATACTGGAACTGGAAAGGAACTTATCAATGATCGCGAAGTTCGAAAGAAATTTTTGGGGGGATAGATGTCAGATTCAATCGATATAATTAATGCTTTCGCCCTAATGACAAATTTTGTCATTCTTCCTGCTTTATCATATGGCTCTCAGTTGGCGCTTGGCGCTCTTGCAGTGACCTTAGTATATTCAATTTTGAGGTTTTCCAACTTTGCTCAGGGTGATAGCATGGCTTTTGGAACGATGCTTGTTATTCTAATTAGTGGTTTTATGATTAGCAAAGGTTGGACCATAACAGGCTTTCCTACCGCTATTTTGGCAATTCCATTGGCTTTAATTGGTATGTCAATTTACCTACTTACTATGGACAGGCTGGTCTATAGACATTATAGAAAAATTAAGGCCAAGCAAAATATTGTTGGTATTACTGCATCAATTGGTGTGATGTTTGTCACTGGTGGCATCGTTAGATTTATATTAGGCGCCTCTGCACAAAGATTTGGGGATGGTGAGCGATTTATTTTTTCTGTTAGAGAATTCAAAGCCTTTACTGGACTTGAACAGGGGATTGCATTTAAAACATCTCAATTTTTAACTATAACTCTTGCCATATTGTTGGTTGCTTTTCTATTCTATTTTTTACAAAAAACAAAAACTGGAAAAGCCATGCGAGCTTATTCTGATAATACAGAGTTAGCTCTTCTTTCTGGTATTGACCCAGATAAAGTCGTTCAAATAACCTGGCTACTTGTTGCCCTTTTTACAACGATTGCTGGAACACTTTATGGCCTAGATAAAGGCTTTGCCCCTCAACAATATCATTTGTTGCTTTTACCAATTTTTGCCTCAGTGATTGTAGGAGGTATTGGTTCACCCATTGGGGCAATTGCGGGAGCATTTTTGGTTGCATTTTCTGAGATACTACTTACTTATGCTTATAAGAAATTTTTAATATATTTACTCCCGCTCTCTATGCATCCGAGCTCACTTGTTCAGCTCATTGGAACAGAATACAAATACGCAATATCCTTTGTTATTTTGGTGATTGTTCTTTTAATAAGGCCTACAGGAATATTTAAAGGTAAGGTGATAGACGGTGAATAATATGAATACTTTGTTTCAGGCTAATAAAGCCATTGCCTACTTCACAATAATGGCATTGGTGCTTTTATTTGTGGGCTTAAACCAGTCTTGGGCACTAGCTCTAGGCATAATAAATATGTCATTAATATCAGCCATAATGGCTCTAGGTGTAAATATTCAATGGGGTTATGCAGGTTTAATGAATGTAGGAATTATGGGCTTCGCTGCACTAGGAGGCGTCAGTGTTGTTTTAATTGCACAGCAGCCTGTTACTGAAGCGGTTGACGCTGGTGGTATTAAAATGCTTATTGCTTTGATTATGGGAGCAGCAACTATTACTGCAGGAATACTGCTCAATCGAAGAGGCGTGAATAAATGGCTAATAGCTGCGATTGTGGTTACTGGCTATCTTTTCACAAGATATTATTTCTCTGAGGCTGCAGATATTATTGAAAAAGTAGACCCTGCAATTACAGGCTACTTGGGCGGATTTGGGCTTCCAATTGCTTTTTCATGGATAGTAGGGGGAGTCATTGCGGCTGGAGCAGCCTGGTGGGTTGGAAAGATAACTTTAGGTTTAAGGACTGATTATCTTGCCATTGCAACTCTGGGTATTTCTGAAATTATTTTGTATGTTATTAAAAATGAAGATTGGTTTGTGAGAGGCCTTAAAAATGTTTATGGACTTCCAAGACCAGTCCCCTATGAAGTTGAAATGCAACAATCTGAATGGTTTCAAAATGTAGTTACTTGGATTCATAAATCAGAGCTTCAATTGCTTTCTCAAACAGAACAAATTGATAAGCTAAGTGATTATGTCAGAGAAGCAGCTGTTGTTTTTGTCAAACTTTGTTATTCAGGTTTATTTATTGCAATTTTAGTTGCACTCATAGTTCTTTCTAATCTTGCTTTAAATTCTCCCTGGGGCAGAAAAGTAAGGGCGATCCGAGACAATGAGGTGGCAGCCTCAGCAATGGGAAAAGACATTAAGCGTCAGCATCTTCAAATTTTTGTTCTTGGCTCTGCAATTGTAGGAATAGCCGGAGCTTTATTGGTTACCTACGATGGAATATTTATACCAACTGCATATCTACCTCTTCGGTTTACATTTTTAATCTGGGTGATGGTCATTCTTGGTGGTTCAGGCAATAATATGGGATCTGTTTTAGGTGCATTTATCATCTGGTTCATATGGATTCAATCAGGTCCTATGGGGCTTTGGTTTGTTGAAATGCTGAGTAATAATATGTCAGAAGGAAGTACATCATTAGAATTTATTGAAGATCGAGTGCACTATCTCAGGCTTGTCTTTATGGGAACGATACTTCTTCTTATAATGAGATTTTCTCCCAGCGGTCTTTTACCTGAGAAAAATAAAGAGCTATAATTCTGCTCTGAATGGCTTCTGGATTAGTCTTTCATTAAGTTTTTTTTCACATATTTTTAACACAAACTACAGGAAACTGTTTATCATTATGGGTGAATCCCTCAGGAAATACGTCTTAATTTAATATTGAGCCTAGGGAATCTTTTTTTTATATTAGGAGACAAAATGAAAAGTTATTTAAAGACAACAGCTGGTGTAGTATTGTCAGCAACGATGGCAACTGCATCATATGGTGCTACTGTCAACGTAGGAGAGCTTCAAGGATTTACTGGTCCACTTGAATCTATGATCGGTGCTATGTCAGGTGGTGCAAATCTTGCTGTAACAGAAGTGAACGCATCTGGCAAGTACTTGCAAGGCACAATCAATGTAGTACAGGGTGACTCAGTATGTATCGACGCAGCGGTTGCAATTGCACAAGCTGAAAAAATGGTAAATGATGATAATGTTATGGCTATTATGGGTCCTAACTGTTCAGGTAACACTGGTGCAGTTATTACTAATGTATTAGTACCTAATGGTATCGTATCAATTTCACCATCAGCTACGTCACCTGCATTAACTACTCTTGAAGATGGTGGATGGTTCTTTAGAACTGCACCATCAGATGCGAGACAAGGGCCAGTACTTGCAAGTATTGCAATGTCTCGAGGCCAAACTGATATGGCTGTAACTCACTCAAACAGTGACTATGGTAAAGGTTTAGCTGATGCATTTGTTACTGCTTATGAAGCGATGGGTGGAACGGTAACTGTAATGGCTGGACATGATGACGATAAAGCTGACTATTCGGCTGACGTTGCTGCACTATCTGCAGGTGGCTCAGCTACATTAGCTATCTTAGGTTATGCTGATACTGGTGGTAGAGGAATTATTGCTGCATCAGAAGATACTGGCGCTTTCAGTGACTATGTATTTGGTGATGGAATGATCAGTGATGTGACTTCAGCTGCTGTTGGTGATGGTTCATGGGGTACTTTACCTTCTCCAGATGCCGCTTTAGGGACAAACTGGAAAGCTGTTGCTGCTGCAGGCGGTGTTGACGGTTCTGGTGTTTATTCTGCTGAGTCATACGATGCTATGGCGTTAATTATCTTAGCATCACAAGCTGCTGGATCTACTGACAGAGCTGCTATACAGGCACAAGTGTTGAATGTTGCTAACGCACCAGGAAACGAGTGTCATGCAGGTAAGCTTGCTGAGTGCTTGAAAATGATTTCAGGTGGTCTTCCAGTTGACTATGTCGGCGCTACTGGCGTTGAGATGGATGCTGGCGGAACTGCAAATGGTTCATATGCAGAGCGTGAAGTTATTGGTGGAGCATTCACTGATGTGGAGATCCATAAATAAAAAGATCTGATTTCAATGAAAAGCCTATCTTCGGATGGGCTTTTTTTTTGCAAACTAATAGTTTCATTTCATAAATCAGGAATATGAGACTTTTGAATTCATTAACATTATAATAAAGTAAGTTACAAGAAAATAAAGGTGGTCTAAATGAATAACAATGAAATTTTAGATAGTATTAAAAAAGCTTTTAAGCTAACCATTGATAAGCTTGATAATCATTACATGTTTTATCTGGATGAAATGGTAACTCCTAAGCTTATTACACTATTTTATTGGATACTTTTATTTGCTTTTATCACAAAAGGTCTAGGAGACATTTTTCTTGAAGGCGATTTTTGGAGAGGTTTAGTCTGGGTTGTTGGTGGATCTCTTGCATCAAGAGTGGCTTGTGAAATGGTTGTCATTCTATTTCGTATCAATGAAAACTTGAATGAAATCAATGATAAAACGAGTGAAAGCGATACCTTAAGTAACACAAGTTTTGAAAAAGATTACTATAAGCATTAGAAGCACATCAAAACTATTTAGTCTACAATAAGTCCTTTTTCTTTTTGCTTTAAGCTTTATGAATAAAGGCATTCTGCTTGTTCTCTCTGGTTACCTAATGTGGGGTTGTTTTCCGCTATACTGGGCATTACTAAACCATGTTAATCCTTCTGAGGTTCTCATTCATAGAATGTTATGGGCAGTTCCAGTTTTATTTTTTTTGGTTCACTTTAAATCTTCATGGAAAAATAATTTTAAGGATTCTATATCCTCTAAAAAGGAATTAGTCTTTTTGTTTATAACTGCAATTCTGATAACAATTAATTGGGGTGGTTATATTTATGCAGTTAACTTAGGTCGAGTTGTTGAGGCTTCTATGGGTTATTTTTTATCACCCGTTATTAACATGATAGGTGGTTATATTTTCTTCCAAGAAAGGATTTCTAAATTAAAACAATTAGCTGTATTCTTTGCTACAGTTGGTGCCTTATATTATGTTTTTAGTGGAGATTCATTTCCGTGGTTAGGCTTTTTAGTAGGGTTTACTTTCTCTGCTTATGGAATTGCAAGAAAAGCGATGGCTTCATCAGCAGTACCAGGGCTTTATATTGAAACATTGATACTTCTTCCTTTTCTATTAATATTCTCATTGTGGTTTTATACAAATTACGATATTGCTTTTTTTAATATAGATATCTCTACAGATATTCTTTTATTTTTAGCTGGCGCTGTAACAGTTGTGCCATTGGCTTTATTTACTGCAGGAACGAAGTTACTTCCTTTGACGACGGTTGGAATTTTGTTTTTGATTACACCAACAATTCAATTTCTTGTAGGCTATTATTTACAAAACGAGCCTGTCAATTCAAACCAGTTAATAGGTTTTGTTGGAGTTTGGGCAGGACTTATAATATATAGCTATGCCTTAGTTAAGAATAAATAATCCATTATTAATCATTTTAATGAGTAATGAAAAATACAAAGAGCATGATCTCAACAATTTATCAAACATTGCATGCTGCTGATTCGCAAGAATTAGAAGGGATTTATAAAAAATGGGCGTCAGATTATGACCATGATGTTCTAGAGTTAGCAGGTTATGTCGGTCATTTAATTACGTCTAGTCTCTTACTCTCAACAATCAAAAATAAAAAAGCGAAGATTCTTGATGCTGGCTGCGGCACAGGACTTGTTGGAGAAATATTAAGTGAGAACAACTATAAAAATGTAGAGGGGGTTGATTTTTCTCAGGAGATGCTGGATGAGGCAATACAAAAACAAGTATATCAATCTTTAAGATTAGTAGATTTAACCAAAAATCTTGACTACGAGGATAGTTTATTTGATGCGATTGTATGCGCTGGAACGTTTACTTGTGGTCATGTGGGCCCTAAAGCCCTTCTAGAAATGGTTAGAATAACAAAACAAGGTGGGTATATTTGTTTTACAGTCAGAAAACAAGAGTGGGAAGCGTCACCTTATAAAGAAATAATTGATAATCTTGAGAATTCTAACTTGTGGCATCAAATTGTTCATAAGACTTCAGAATATAATGTTAAAGAAGGTATAACATGTCAACTCTGCCTTTATCAAGTGATTTAAATAATAAGAATGTTTTCAAGTTTCGATAATCAAAATAAAGCGTATCTTTTTGCTGGAATTGCTATTTTTTTCTGGTCAACAGTTGCTAGTGCATTTAAGCTTACTTTAGAGCACCTGGGGCCAATTCAATTAGTCATGTATTCGACATTATTCTCAATATTAGTTTTGTTTATTATTGTGATTTATCAAGGGAAGATTAAATTAATAAAAGCCTTTTCAAGTATTGACTTAATAAGGTGCGCTTTCCTTGGACTATTGAACCCGTGCCTTTATTACATCATTTTGTTTAAGGGTTATGATGCTTTACCCGCACAAGAGGCTATGGTAATTAATTTTAGCTGGCCAGTCATGATGGTTATTCTTTCAATACCTATACTCAAGCAGACCATCGATATTAAGTCATTTTTATCAATCATACTTTGTTATATTGGCGTCATTGCTATTGCAACAGGCGGGGAGTTTTTTTCACTCAGTTTTAACAACCCTGAAGGGGTTTTTTACATGCTGTTAAGTACTGTGATATGGTCACTATTTTGGCTTTTTAATACTAAAAATAAGAATGATCCTTTGGTAAGTATTTTTCTAATATTTTTATTTAGCACGCCTTTTATTTTGTTGGTTGTGTATTTTACAAATTCTTTTGGCATTCCATCAATTCAGGGGATCATGGGATCTGTATATATAGGCTTATTTGAAATGGGTATTAGTGTTGTTTTATGGCAGTCAGCTTTAAAAATTTCGACGACTGTTTCGAGAGTTGCTAGTCTAGTCTTTATTACTCCATTCTTGTCTCTTGTCGTTCTTTACATAGTTCTTGGTGAGAAAATATTGGCATCTACTTTCTTTGGGCTGATTCTTATTTGTGCTGGACTGATTTTGCAAAAATACTTTACAAATAAGTTGATTGAGTCTTCTTGAGACACGTCAAAAAAATAATTTAGTTTATACTTAGAGCATTATTACTTTGAATGAATAACTGTGTCTTACCTTACTAAACTTAAAGGCTCTCCTGCGCCAATTCCACCTCGACCACCCCTTAAAGAAATTAGCTTTATTTCTTTCGGCGCTTTTTTAGCTGCATGTGTTATTGGTTTTTTAGCATACTCAACCAGCTATCCCATAATTATGGGTTCATTTGGTGCGTCTATCTTTGTACTATTTGTTCTTCCTGAGTCTCCGTTTGCTCAGCCAAGAAATGTTGTACTTGGTCATTTTGTAACAACACTTGTAGGTCTTATTTTCTTTCAACTGGTCAGTTCAGACTGGTGGAGTATGGCGATTGCCCTGGCTGTTGCTATAGCTCTTATGCAGATCTTAAGAATCTCTCATCCACCTGCTGGCTCTAACCCGTTTATTGTATTTTTGCTTGGCGCAAACTGGGATTACTTGTGGATGCCAACGCTGATTGGTTCTGTGCTGATTGTATTAGTAGCACTCTTTTATAATAATATTTCTGAAGTTCGAAGTTATCCAAAGTATTGGTAATCCTTATTATATAACGCTGCAAGCTTGGTTAAATTCAAGCCTTGGGGCTCTATTGTAGAGTTTTGAGTGATCGCCATAGCCAATTCCACAGATAAAGACAGCCTTATTTTTTCCATCAGGAAAGAAGTCTTGGTTTAACCTCTCTTTGCTAAATCCAAGCATTGGGCAGCAATCTAATCCAGCAGATCTGGTTGCCATAATAAAATATGCTCCCTGAAGTGAAGAGTTAAACTCAGCAGTATTTTTGATTTTCTTCTCATTACCTTCAAAGGAAGATTTCGCATCACTATGTGGAGATAGGATTGAGAGTGATTCATAAAATTTTGTATCGTAACTAATAATTACAACGCAAGGGGCGCTCATAACCTTATCAATATTTCCTTGGTCTAATGAGGGCAACATTTTTTGTTTTAATTCTTTACTTTTCACGAATGTAAAGCGAGCAGGGCAGCAGTTTCCAGACGTGGGTGCAAACTTTAATAAATTATATATCTGCTTAATTTGATTATCATTAATATCTTGATCAAGCCATGCCTTATGGCTTCGTGCTTTTGAAAAGAGGATATCTGTACTATCGGTTGAAAGCATATTGTTATTCCTTAGTTAATTTTTTTAATAATTATAAGTTCTGCTAGAATTTGTTTATATCAATATTTGAAAGATATAAAATCAGATTATGGAAGATTGTATTTTTTGTTTAATTATTAAAGGGAATATCCCTGCTGAAATTCTCTATGAGGATGAGAGGGTACTAGCCTTTAAAGACGTCAATGCGCAAGCGCCTGAGCATTTTTTAGTGATACCCAAAGAGCACATCTCTAATGCTAATGATGCAACTGATGAGGCTTTAATGGGAAGGCTCAGTATCACGGCAGCCAATATTGCTAAAGAGCATAAATTCTCAGAAAATGGCTACAGATTAGTGATGAATTGTAATAGTGATGGAGGTCAGACGGTCTCGCATATCCATCTGCATTGTTTGGCTGGCCGACAAATGACTTGGCCTCCTGGGTAATTTGATCATAGAAGTCATTAATTAATGATTTCTGTATGTTGAGTTGAATTAAAATATCCTTCATTCAAGTATTTTTTTGAATTCAGATTTTATTTTTTTAGGAAAACAATGAGCCAAAACGGCATTGAGCAACAAAGCGTTGGGGAATACAGTGAGCGCGCTTACCTTGATTACTCAATGTATGTCATTCTTGATCGTGCACTTCCATTTGTTGGTGATGGACTAAAACCAGTTCAAAGAAGAATCATCTATGCGATGAGCGAGCTCGGTCTTAAGTCAACTGCTAAGTTTAAAAAATCTGCTAGAACAGTTGGTGATGTTTTAGGTAAATTCCACCCTCATGGTGACAGTGCTTGTTACGAGGCAATGGTCCTCATGGCGCAACCATTTTCTTATCGTTATCCATTTATTGATGGGCAAGGTAACTGGGGAGCTCCAGACGATCCTAAATCTTTTGCGGCAATGCGCTACACTGAATCAAAATTATCCCCCTATGCAGATTTACTTCTCAGTGAAATAAATCAAGGAACTGTGAGTTGGACGGATAATTTTGACGGGACTATCAAAGAGCCTCAACAACTGCCTGCACAAGTTCCAAATTTATTGCTGAATGGCACTTCTGGAATTGCTGTTGGTATGGCTACTGATATGCCTCCACATAACTTAATAGAGGTTATAAGTGCTTGCATTCAGCTTCTTGAAAAGCCTTCAACTGATTTAGATGAATTATTAAAAATTCTTCCAGCACCAGACTATCCAACAAATGCATTTATAGTAAGCTCGAAAGAAGAGCTTCATCAAATGTATGAAACGGGTCATGGTTCGATCAAAATGAGAGCGAGCTATATCAAAGAGGATGGTGAGATAGTAATTGAAGCATTGCCATATCAAACCTCAGGCGCAAAAGTGATTGCACAAATAGCTACTCAGATGAGAAATAAAAAGCTCCCTTTAGTGGATGATCTAAGGGATGAGTCAGATCATGAAAATCCAACACGAATAGTTGTTGTTCCCAGGTCGAATAGGGTTGATTGTGACCAATTGATGCTTCATCTTTTTGCCACTACAGACCTAGAAAAAAATTACCGGGTTAACATGAACGTCATTGGATTAGACGGAAAACCCCAAGTTAAACCTCTGATTCCATTGCTTAAGGAATGGCTTCAATTCAGGATGCAGGTCGTTGTTAATAGGCTTAATTCTAGGTTAAACAAAATTTTAGATCGGCTCCATATTCTAGAAGGATTGTTAGTTGCGTATCTTAATATTGATGAGGTAATAGCTATTATTAGGAGTGAAGAAAAACCAAAGCCTGTTTTAATTAAACAATTCAAAATTAGTGAAATTCAGGCTGAGGCAATCCTAGAGTTAAAGTTACGTCATTTAGCTAAACTTGAAGAGGTAAAAATAAAGAGTGAGGCAGATGAGTTAGAGAGAGAGCGTAAATCAATTGAACTTCTCCTCTCAAGTGAAACAAGATTAAAAACATACATCAAAAAAGAGTTACGCGTCATTCTTGAAGAGTTTGGTGACAAGAGGCGTTGTCAAATTGTATCCGATGTAATATCTGCCCAGGCATTTAGTGACCAAGATATGATGCCAGCTGAAAATGTGACTGTTGTTCTGAGTGAAAAGGGTTGGGTCAAGGCTGCTAAAGGCCATGAAATTGATTCGTCGGCATTAAACTATAAGTCTGGCGACGCATTCTTAAAAGATGCCAAAGGCAGAAGTAATAAAATGGCCTTCTTTATTGACTCTTCAGGCAGGTCATATACTATATTGGCCAACTCTCTTCCGAGCGCAAGAGGTCAAGGGGAGCCTTTAACGGGAAGGTTGACACCTCCAATAGGAGCTGAATTTATTGATGTTGTCATGGGGGATGATGAGCAGTTAGTCATTCTTTCATCAGATGCTGGATATGGCTTTATATCGACTCTTGGAGATCTACAATCTAAGACTAAATCTGGAAAACATGCAATAACTCTCTCTAAACAAGCAAAAACAATGAGAGTTACAAAAGTCCAAAACCTTGAGTCTGATTACGTAGCAGTGATCACTAATAGAGCAAGATTATTAATTTTTCCAGTTATAGAGCTTCCTCAACTCTCTAAGGGAAAGGGTAATAAGCTTATTCAGATTAAAACAGATGACTTTGTTGCTCGAGAAGAGTTTCTAATAGGAATTTGTACAATTAAAGACAATCAAAAGCTGCGAGTAGAGTATGGAAACGGAAAGAAACATAAACAATACTCTTTTGAGGACTTGGTTAATTTTACTAGTCACCGAGCAAGGAAGGGTCTCACGATTCCTGGAGTCCATGGTAAAGCACTTGGAATTGACGTAATAGACTAAGTTCTTCCAAAACATCTTCATTTTCTTCTTTTATTTGATCAATTCTCACAATAATTGTGGGTGGTATAGTAAGATTTAAGTAGGTATAATTCCGCTTTTTTTTATCAATTTTTCCGAAAATGTTCGTACTAAAAATTGTTACTGACTTTGCATCTGCTCATTCACTGAGAAATTATCCTGGTGATTGTTCCAGGCTTCATGGGCATAATTGGCAAGTTGAAGTGTCTGTATGCTCTCAAGTCTTAGATGATAATGGTATCGCAATTGATTTTCGTGAAATTAAGAAGCAAACGAAATTGGTGATAAAAAGGGTAGATCACCAATATTTGAATGAAATAGAGCCATTTGATGTTCTCAATCCAACAGCAGAAAAGAATGTAAAGTATTTTTATGATGAAGATGAACTTTTGGTTAATGATGAGAATGTTAAAGTTAATGATGTGATGATTTGGGAAACTCCTAGATCAGCAATTACTTACTCGGAATAATAAATTATGAAAAATACACTACTACCTGATACACAAAATAAAAAAGATATTCGTAATATTGTCATCAATCAAGTTGGAATTAAGGATATTTTGCATCCAATCAATTTTGTAAATCGAGATAATGCATCTCATCCTTCTGTTGCAAATTTTACAATGACTGTCGAGCTTCCTGCTAATGTTAAGGGAACGCATATGTCACGTTTTATTGAAATTTTAAATGATCGAGAGTGCAATTTCGGTATTGAGAGCTTTATGAATCTTGTTCAAAAGGTTGCAGATAAACTTGAATCTAACGATGCACAAGTTATTGTTGATTTTCCTTTTTTTCGAAACAAAAAAGCACCCTCTTCTGGAGTCCAAAGCTTACTAGATTATCAGGCAACATTAATTGGGAGTATTATTGACAGTGAGCCAGACCTTTCAATTAAAGTTGTTGTTCCAGTGACCAGCTTGTGTCCTTGTTCAAAGAGTATTTCCAAATATGGAGCTCACAATCAAAGGTCTCATATCACAATTGAAGCAAAAGCTTCAGAGGGAGAGATTATCTATTTAGAGGATTTGATTGATTTAGCGGAGCAGAAAGCTTCGAGTGAACTTTACGCGATTTTAAAACGCGATGATGAGAAAGTTGTTACTGAAAGAGCCTATGAAAATCCAGCGTTTGTTGAAGACATAGTAAGAGATATTGCTGTAGAATTAAATGCTAATAAGAAAGTTAGCTATTATTGTCTAGAGTCTGAAAATTTTGAATCCATCCATAATCATTCAGCTTACGCATTAATAAAAAACCAAAAATAAGTGATGCTTCATAATACAGATAATGTTAGGATTATTTCAAGTGCACCTATGGTGTCCCCCAATGCTCTTATTGAGAAGCTTCCTCTGTCTGAGAAGGCTGCATCAGTAGTTGTAAGCGCAAGAAATACCATTAAAAACATCCTTTATGGAAATGATAATCGCCTTATGGTTCTTGTCGGGCCTTGTTCGATTCACGATACCAAGGCTGCAATGGAATATGCTCAAAATCTTTCAAAGTTAAAAGATGAGTTGTCTGAGGATTTATTTATAGTAATGCGTGTTTACTTTGAAAAACCCAGAACAACAGTTGGCTGGAAAGGTTTGATTAATGACCCTTATCTTGATGAAAGTTTTGATATTGATAAGGGCCTTGAAACTGCCAGAAAACTACTTGTAGACCTAGGTGAAATTAATATGCCGGTTGGCGTAGAGTATTTGGATGTATTAACGCCTCAGTACCTTTCAGATTTGATTTCTTGGGGCGCAATAGGCGCAAGAACTACTGAGAGTCAGTCACATAGAGAGCTTGCCTCAGCATTATCATGCCCCGTAGGCTTTAAAAATGGCACTGGAGGCTCTCTTAATATTGCGATTGATGCCATTCAGTCGGCCAATAGTCCTCACCACCTTTTATCAGTCAATAAGGATGGCGGCATAAGCCACTTTACATCGCTTGGTAATGATACTGCCCATATTATCTTAAGAGGTGGAAAAGATGGGCCAAATTATTCAGAAGAAAACGTTGAAAGCACCTGCGAAAAACTTAAAAGTAAAGGACTAGTTTCTAAGGTGATGGTTGACTTCTCTCATGCGAACTCTGAAAAGCAGTTTAAAAACCAGTTAAAGGTGGGTGCAAATATCGCTTCTCAAATTGAGAATGGCTCTGAATCTGTCTTTGGAGTTATGATTGAATCTCACATTAATGAGGGAAATCAAAAAGTTGGACCCCTTTCATCTCTAGAATATGGCGTTAGTATTACTGATAGCTGCATTGGCTGGGCTGATACTGAAAAACTTTTAAGAGATCTTGCAAAATCCGTAAATAAGCGCAACTCTTAGGCTTTTTTTAATCATTTTTATCTATTAAAAATAGCCAATTTATTGGTGTGTTTTTGCGTCATCTAGGGTACAATAAAACCTACTTATTTATATAGGTTTATTCTATGTCTGACGATATCGATTCTAAAGAAATTCTTGAGCAAAAATACCCGATTATATCTATAGAAGATGAAATGCGTGACTCATATCTAGAGTACGCAATGAGTGTTATTGTTGGAAGAGCTCTCCCCGATGTTAGAGATGGTTTGAAACCAGTTCATAGGCGTGTTTTGTACGCTATGGATGTTCTTGGTAATGATTACAATAAATCTTATAAAAAATCCGCTCGAATCGTTGGCGATGTCATTGGTAAATACCACCCCCATGGAGACACTGCGGTATATGATACGATTGTAAGGATGGCTCAGCCATTCGCAATGAGAAATATACTAGTTGATGGCCAGGGTAACTTTGGATCGGTAGATGGTGATCGTGCTGCTGCAATGAGATATACAGAAATAAGAATGACTAAGCTCTCACACGAGCTTCTTCGTGACTTAGATAAAGAGACTGTAGATTTTATTGATAACTATGATGGCTCTGAAAGTGAGCCTGGAGTTCTACCAACTCGCGTTCCAAATCTATTAATTAATGGCTCCTCAGGTATTGCGGTTGGTATGGCCACCAATATCCCTACTCATAACTTAACAGAGATTACAGAAGCATGCCTCAGAGTTATTGACAATGAAGAGATTACTGTAGATGAACTGCTAGAGGTTCTTCCGGGTCCTGATTTTCCGACTGCTGGCATCATTAATGGTGCGAGTGGCATACGTGAAGCCTATGAGACTGGTAAAGGAAAGATTTACTTACGTTCAAGGTCACATGTTGAGGGTGAGGACAAATTAAGTATTGTCGTTACTGAACTTCCTTATCAGGTCAATAAAGCAAGGCTTATTGGCAAAATCGCAGAACTCGTTAAAGATAAGAAGATAGATGGAATTACTGGACTTAGGGATGAATCTGATAAGGATGGAATGAGAATGGTCATAGAGCTTCGTCGGGGTGAAGTTCCAGAGATAATGCTCAATAACCTTTATAAGCTCACAGAAATGCAAACTGTTTTTGGAATCAACATGGTCGCAATCGATCATGGCATGCCAAAACTAATGAACCTCAAATCGATTCTTAATGCTTTTATAGCCCATAGAAGAGAGGTGGTTACAAGGCGCTCAATTTTTGAACTCAATAAAGCAAAAGATAGAGCACATCTATTAGAAGGTTTGTCGGTTGCACTTTTTAATATTGATGAAATTATTGAACTAATAAAAGCTGCGCCAAACCCAAGTGAGGCAAAAGATGGTTTGGTTGCAAGAACTTGGCAAGGGTCTGTCATTCAAGAGCTTATTGGTGATAGAGACATGGCACAGTTTAAGCCTCAAGACCTTGATTCTGCACTAGGCCTCCAAAAAAATGGTGACTACCAGCTATCAGAGAAGCAAGCGCAAGCCATTCTTGATTTAAAACTTCACAGATTAACGGGCCTTGAAAAAGACAAAATTTTTAATGAATTCAATGAGCTATTAGAACAAATCAAAAACTTATTAGATATTCTTCAAACGCCAGACCTCCTGATGCAGGTCATCCGTGATGAAATTATTGAAATTCGTGATAATTATGGTAACGCTAGAATGACCGAGATCATAGAGAACAAGATTGACCTAACACTTGAGGATCTTATTGCTCAAGAGGATAGGGTAGTAACTCTGTCTCACGGCGGCTATGTAAAAGCGCAGTCACTCAGTGACTACCATGCACAAAGAAGAGGCGGAAAGGGTAAGGCAGCTACCAAGATGAAGGATGAGGATTTTGTGGATCAATTATTTGTTGCTAATTCCCATGATACTGTCCTATGTTTCTCTTCAACGGGCAAGGTACATTGGCTCAAAGTCTATGAACTACCAATGGCTTCAAGAATTTCAAGAGGAAAACCAATCATCAATCTCTTGCCATTAGACAAGGATGAGTCAATCAATGCAATATTGCCAGTAAAAGAATTTACCAATGACCAGTTCGTGTTTATGGTGACGAGTTCAGGCACCTGTAAAAAAACTTCTCTTCAAAACTTTTCAAGACCTAGGAAAGGCGGCATCATTGCTATTGAGTTGAGAGATGATGATAAACTTGTTGGCGTTGAAATTACCGCGGGAGAGCATGATATTCTACTATTCTCTTCTGCAGGTAAATCAATTCGCTTTAAGGAGTCTGATGTCCGCTCTGTAGGAAGGACTGCTATTGGTGTAAGAGGTATAAGGCTGTCTGACAAAGATAAAGTAGTTTCACTGATTGTAGCTGAGTCTGATGATCCAATTCTAACTGCAACTGAAAAGGGCTATGGCAAGAGAACGCAACTTGATGAATATCGTACTCAGGCAAGAGGTGGTTCAGGCGTTATTTCAATTAAGACATCAGATAGGAATGGACAGGTTGTTGGTGCTATTCAGGTAACTGATGAAGACGAAATGATGTTAATCTCAGATAAAGGTACTTTGGTTAGGGCTCGTGCAGCTGATGTCTCTATTATTGGACGAAATACTCAAGGTGTGACTCTTATTAATATTGCTGATGATGAGGCGCTCGTTTCAGTCGCTAAAATAGCAGAAACTGACGATGACGAAGAGGGTGCTGACGAGATTGAAGTTACTTCAGAAGAGTAGTTTAATATTTAGTTATTAATTTATGAGTTCAATTTAAACTATTGTTCGTTTGAAATAGATGTTGTATTCTTTTAAGTCTTTGTAAGTTATTGATAAATTATTCAAAAATATTTTTTATTTTTTTTAAAAAAAAACTAAAATATTTTTTTTCAGTTGCTATAATCATTTTAGAGTATGAAATTGTTCACTCTAATATTAAAATAATCCTTTAGGAGAAAGATATATGAATATTAAATTCACTACTAAAGTATTTGGTGCGGTAGCTGCAGCTTTATTGCTCAGCACTTCGGCAAATGCTGCTAAATGTGGAAAAGTTACTATTGCAGATATGAACTGGGCCTCAGCTTCATTGATGGCTAACGTTGATAAAGCAATGTTGGAAGCAATGGGCTGTGAAGTTGAGTTAGTTGCCGGTTCAACTATGCCTACATTCACTTCAATGAATGAAACTGGACAACCTGACGTTGCACCAGAGATTTGGGCAAATGCGATGGCAGATCTAGTTGATAGTGCTGTTGGTGCTGGACGCTTACATATTGGTAATATTGCACCAATGAGTGGACTTGGAGAGGGCTGGTGGGTTCTTCCTCACACGCTTGATGCACACCCAGAATTGACAACTGCACAAGCAATTCTTGCACGTCCTGACTTATTCCCAGACAAAGAAGACCCTTCAAGAGGCGCCTTCCACGGCTGCCCTGCTGGTTGGGGTTGTCAATTGTCAAATCAAAGTCTCTACAAAGCATTTGATATGGAAGCTTTGGGCTGGAACCTAATTGATCCTGGATCAGCTGCTGGTCTTGATGGATCTATTGCTAAAGCATCAGAGCAAGGTGAGAACTGGTTTGGTTACTACTGGAACCCAACTTCTTTAGTTGGAAAGTATGACTTAAGAGCTGTTGACTTTGGTGTGCCTTATGCTGGTGATGACAACTGGGTTGGATGTATTGCACTAGGTGGCGATAACTGTTCAGACCCTGAGCCATCAGCTTGGATTAACTCACGTGTTAACACTCTTCTTAGTGACAACATGTACTATAACGGACCTAAAGGAGCTATGGATTACTTTTCTGCTCGCACATGGCCTGGTACTGTCATGAACGAAATGTTAGTTTGGATGGAAGATACAGGTGGAACTGGAGCGGACGCTTCTGTTGAATTCTTGTCTTCTCATGGAGATGTTTGGAAGCCATGGGTTAGCGCAGATGTTGCTGCTGCTGTAGAAGCTTCACTGTAAATAAAAATTAGTAAGTTAATACTTACTATTTAAAATAAAAAATTGCCCGTAGTTTAGATAAATACGGGCAATTTTTTTATTATCTAAATTAATTTAAAAGTTATTAGATTAACTGTTGATAATTTTTAAATTGAAAGTGTTAGAATAAATATTAAAAATTAAAGGAGCTCATTATGGCAGCAGTTAGGCCACTTCCTCAACAAAGCATCATTGAGTGTATACCCCCTGCATCTGAAATTGCAGACCTTAGGATACTCAATAAAGATTTGAATTTTATACAGGCGATGACTAAGAGGGCAGATGACCTTAGTGCTCAAGCTCAAAGTGCAACTGATTATTCTGAGTTAGTAAAGGTAACGGATAGCTTTTCTAAGCTTGCTGAGAGAGCTGAAGTTAAAGCCAAAACATTAAAAGAGCTCTCTAATGAGTCAAATCCATTGACTGAAGTTAATAGTTCAGCTGAGCTACTAGAGAAGGTTCAAATCCTGTCAAAGACTCTTGAGTCAAAAACACAGGAGCTTTCTGGCTTATATAACTCCAATGAAAGTTCACTTCTTGATAGTTATGAGAGCTCAATATCAGAATTAAACAATCAGATTGATTTGACTTCATCCCCAGATGGCATAGTTGCTCTATTTCCTCAAATAGAATCTCTCTTTCAGGAGATTGAAGAAAATGCTAGATATGTAAGTAATAGTTCTGAATCCTTAACTTTAACTGAAAATATTCAGAAACTTACAAGTAATTATTCAGATAAAGCAGAGCAGTATAGCGATGCCTTTATGAGCGAGATGGGCTCTCAGATTTCTCTGCTTAATGACGGTATCAATTCTTTGAGAGCAAATATTGACTATCTCAGCTCAAATTCTTCAGTTCAGTCACACTTGGAGCGACTCTCTGAGATCAGAGAGCAAGTCAACGCATCTGCGTCTATCTATAAGAACTATCCAGGTGCTCGTGATATGGTCTACAACCTTGATACTTTGAGCATTGCTACACATGCTAGAGTTGAAGAAATGGCTGATAGCCATGAAATTGTCTCTGATTTGATGCCCTTGGTTAATGACCCTGAGGCCTTAGTAAGAGCCGTCAAAGAAGCAGCAATAAGAACCGATGTAGCAACCATTGAAAACGTACTTATTCCTCTTACCAATAAAGCTAATGAGCTCAGTGCAAAGGTGATTGAGCTTGCTGGACGATATGATGCAGGCAATTATGGAGATATTAAGGTTAGGGCAGTATCTAGTTTTGATAAAACAGTAGAGCGACTTGACAGACAATACATCTCAATAAGGTCTACCGATCCAGAGGCTTTAGCGGCTAATATCTCAGGTTTATCAAACAATATTGAAAGTAATATGAGTGCAGTGAGATCTGTTGATCCTGCCTCTCAAGTTCAATATTTTGCATCACTCAATACACGAGTTTTTGATTCTGTAAATACCTCCGATTTCAGCATATTTATGAATAATGTCATATCAATACCTGGTGACGTGATGATGAGTTCTAGAAACTGTGTTGATGCAGCATTTAAAGATTTCACAAGAGAGTTTGGAAATAATATTGAGTCATTCTTTGACCCACTCTTAACATTTTTGATTGTCATTGAAAAATTACTTCTTTCAACCCCTTGGCCAATTTTCCTATTAGTTGCCGGTGTGCTTGCATGGCTAGGATCAAGAAGTATAAAAGTTTCAATAGGGGTAATGACTGCCTTTTTTGCTATTGGTTTTCTTGATATGTGGGAGCCAATGGTCTCTACGGTTACAATGATTTCTGCTGCAACCATATTATGTTTAGCGCTTGGCATTCCTCTTGGCATTTGGATGTCTCGATCAGACAGGGCGCAATCATGGATAACCCCAGTTTTAGATGTAATGCAGACTATACCATCTTTCGTATATCTCATTCCAGTTGTAATGATGCTTGGAATTGGAAAGGTTCCAGGACTTATTGCGGTCTGTATATACGCAATGCCACCAATAGTTAGGTTGACAAATTTAGGGATCCGATTAGTTGATAAAGAGGCAATGGAGGCTGCTGATGCATTCGGAGCTACATACAGGCAACGATTATTTATGGTGCAAATGCCACTTGCACTTCCTAATATATTTGCTGGGATTAACCAGACAATTATGATGGCCCTTGCAATGGTTGTTATCGCCTCCATGATTGGTGTTGCCGGCCTTGGATTGCCTGTACTTCAGGCTGTTCAAAACCAATTCTTATCAATGGGGTTACTTAACGGTTTGGCAATTGTTGCCTTGGCTGTAATATTTGATAGGGTTTCTCAGGCATTTGGAACTAGAATACAGAAACACCGCTCAGGAGAAGTACTATGACGCATGATATTAAAGTAAAAATTTCTAACTTAACTAAAATTTTTGGACCTAAGGCGGATTCTGTTCTGAAACATGTTGATAATGGGATGGGAAAAGATGATCTTCTGAGAGAGCATAAGCATGTTTTGGGGTTAAGTAATATTAATCTTGATTTAGCTAACAAGAATATTGAAGTTATTATGGGGCTCTCTGGTTCTGGCAAGTCAACATTAATTAGGCATATTAATAGACTTATTGAGCCTACAGCTGGATCCATTATGATTGGTGGTGAAGATGTTATTCAGATGCCGATGGAGAAATTAAGGCAATTCAGGCAACAAAAAACTGCGATGGTATTCCAAAGTTTTGCACTCCTTCCGCATAAAACCATTATGGATAATGTATGTCTGGGCGTTCACTTGCAGGGTGTAAAAGGGGATGACGCTATTACAAGAGCAAAAAAATGGATTGATCGAGTAGGGTTATCTGGTTATGAAGACCGTTACCCATCCCAATTGTCAGGTGGAATGCAGCAGCGTGTTGGTTTGGCTAGAGCTTTAACTTGTGATACTGAAATATTAATGATGGATGAAGCATTCAGTGCACTTGATCCACTCATTAGAAGTGATATGCAAGATTTACTTTTAGAACTCCAACAAGAGCTCCATAAGACCATTATTTTTATTACTCATGATCTTGATGAGGCGCTCAAAATTGGAGATCGAATTGCCATCCTTAATGGTGGAGAGCTAGTTCAGCATGGCACTTCACAAGATATTTTAATGACACCAGCGGATGACTATGTAAGGGATTTTGTCAAAAAAGTTAACCGCTCTCATGTGCTTCATGCAAAGTCAGTAATGACAAATGAAAAACCAGCAAAGGGCTCTTCTAACATTAAAGTGAATGAAATGGATTCGGTTGATTCTGTTTTATGTGAAATGCTTAGACAAAATGCAGATTGTTGTGTAGTTCAAGATTCTAGTGGAGCTGATGTTGGTTATTTAAACAAGAAGGATATTGCCGAAGTTGTTCAGCCCCTGGAGGCAGTTATTGATTAGTGTTCTCTTGTTGAGCTGAAAGTTAATTCTGGGTGACGTTCAATAGTGAGTTGAAGATTTACCATACTTGGTGCTAGGTATGTCAGCATGCCTGCGCTATCAATGGCTATATTATTTCCAGCTTTTATTTTGAGTTGTTCTATGTCCTTTTCAGAGCCTGAGACCCATCTTGCTGTTGCGACATTAATCGTCTCAAATTGACAGTCAACCCCATACTCATATTTAAGCCTATGAGCAACAACATCAAACTGAAGTATTCCTACAGCACCTAAAATTTGAGAGCTATTTGAAACAGGTCTAAAGACCTGAGTGGCTCCTTCTTCCGAGAGCTGATCAAGGCCTTTTTGAAGGGCTTTTGCTTTGAGAGGGTCTTTTAGTTGGGCTCTTCTAAAGAGCTCAGGTGCAAAGTTAGGTATTCCTTGGAAATTAATTTTCTCGCCTTGAGTAAAGGTATCTCCAATTCCAATTCCTCCATGGTTGTGGATGCCAATAACATCACCAGCATAGGCAAAATCTGTCGAGCTTCTCTCACGGGACATAAATGTTACAGCATTGGCAATTTTAATTTGTTTGCCACTTGAAACTTGGAGAAGCTTCATACCTTTTTGATACTCTCCACTCACAATCCTCATAAAGGCAAGGCGGTCATGATGCTTAGGGTCCATGTTTGCTTGAATTTTAAATACAAAACCCGTAAGTTTTTTTTCTTCAGGGAGAACGTTTCGAATATCACTCTCTCTTTCTTGGGGGATTGGCGCGTACTGTATGAAGCCATCTAAAAGGTTTTCAATACCAAAATTATTGATTGCTGATCCAAAAAAAACGGGCGTTTGTTTTCCTTCTAGAAAGTCATTAATATCGAAGGGGTTGGTAGTTCCTGTAATGAGTTCGATTTCTTCACGGGCCTCTTGTGCCAGCTCTTTACCTAAAAACTCATCGAGCTTGGCATTATCAATTCCATCAATTAAGGTATTGTCACCGATACTTGCATTCTTACCACTTTCAAAAAGATAAACTTTGTCTTCTAGCAAGTGATAAACACCCTTAAAGCCTTTGCCCATTCCAATTGGCCAAGTGATTGGTGAGCACTCAATATTTAAGACTGACTCCACCTCATCTAGTAAATCAATGGGCTCCTTTCCTTCGCGATCTAGCTTGTTGATAAAGGTTAATATTGGTGTATCCCTGAGTCTGCAAACCTCCATTAATTTAATAGTTCTTTGCTCAACACCCTTTGCAACATCAATTACCATTAATGCAGAGTCGACTGCTGTTAGTGTTCTGTAGGTATCCTCAGAAAAATCTTCGTGTCCAGGGGTGTCTAGAAGATTAATGATGTGATTATCATATGGAAACTGCATGACAGAGGAGGTAACAGATATTCCTCTTTCTTTTTCCATTTCCATCCAGTCACTCGTAGCATGCGTATTTGCTTTTCTTGCTTTAACGCTTCCAGCCGTTTTAATTGCACCACCATACAGCAAGAGTTTTTCAGTGACAGTCGTCTTGCCAGCATCTGGATGAGAAATAATCGCAAAGGTGCGACGTTTAGAGATTTCAGACATTATCTTTAAGCTTTAGGAAGGGTAACACCGGTTTGACCCTGGTATTTGCCATTTCTATCCTTGTAGGAGGTCTCACACATTTCATCTGATTCAAAAAAGAGCATCTGGGCAACACCCTCATTGGCATATATTTTTGCTGGGAGGGGAGTTGTATTTGAAAATTCAAGTGTTACATGGCCTTCCCATTCTGGTTCAAGTGGAGTGACATTGACAATGATTCCGCATCTTGCATAGGTTGATTTTCCAAGGCAAATGACCAGGGTTGAACGAGGGATCCTGAAATACTCAATAGTACTTGCAAGTGCAAATGAGTTGGGAGGGATAATGCATTCATCAGAGTTGACCTCAACGAAGCTTTGCTCATTGAAATTTTTTGGATCAACAATGTTGTGATTGATGTTGGTAAATATTTTAAATTCTGTTGAGCATCTGACATCATATCCATAGCTGGAGGTGCCATAAGAGATAATCTTTTGATCATTCGCTCGACGGATTTGCTTGGGCTCAAATGGCTTAATCATATCCTCTTCAAGGGACATTCGTCGGATCCAGTTGTCTGATTTAATGCTCATAGGACTTTATTTTACAGTTCAATAGTTAATGAGTTATCTAATCTTGATACTTGCTAAGCTGATTAAAACAAGGATCAATGTAACAATCCAAAAGCGCACAATAATCTTGGGCTCTTTAAGGCCCTTTTTTTCAAAGTGATGATGAATGGGGGCCATCAAAAAAAATCTTTCTTGCGTTCTCTTAAAGTAGCCAATTTGTATGATAACTGAGAGCGTTTCAGCTACAAATATACCACCCATCAGTATCAATAGAATTTCCTGATGGACAATGATTGCAATGACAGCAAGGATAGCGCCTAGTGACAGAGATCCAGTATCTCCCATGAAGATTTCTGCTGGATAAGTGTTAAACCAGAGAAAGCCAAAGCCAGCACCAATCAGTGCTGCACACAGAACAAATACTTCTCCAGTCCCAGGCATAAATGGCATATTAAGATAGGCTGAAAAATTATAGTTACCACCAATGTAGGCGAAGACTGCCAGTGCACCACTAATCAGTATCACAGGCATAATTGCCAGCCCATCAAGCCCATCAGTGAGGTTCACAGAATTGGAGCCGCCGACAATAGCAAACCAGCCTATAAGTAAAAACCCTATAGCATTTAAAGGAATGATAAGATCTTTAAAGAATGGAATGAGTAGCTCTGAGCCAATAGTCTTAGAGTTCAAACTCAACAACCACATACAGATTAATAGAGTGCCAACGGTTTGAGTCAAGAGTTTTTGTTTTCTGCTTAGACCATCAGAGTTTTGTTTTTTAATTTTTAAGTAGTCATCAACAAAGCCCACTAAGCCAAAAAGGAGGGCAGTAGAAATTACAATCCATAGAAAAGGGTTTCGCCAATCTCCCCATATAAGAACACTGGTAAAAAAAGCAAAAAGGATCAGTACGCCGCCCATCGTTGGGGTGCCTTTTTTCTCCAAATGGGTTTCAGGTCCATCATCACGAATGACTTGCCCTATTTGATACTGCAGAAGTTTAGATATGATCCATTTTCCTAGAAAAAGGGTTATGAGTAGAGCAGTCATCATTGCGAAAACTGCCCTCACCGTTAAGTAGCTTAGAACATTGAAACCAGTGTCTAGGGATGCAAGAAAGCTTAAAAGCTCTAGAAACATATTTAATTGTCCTCAGCAGCTATAAGTATAAGATCAAAAATGATGAAAGCATCTTGAGGAATATTACCGCTTGGGGCATCACCAAATACAGACTCATAGGTTGCAATGACTGTTCTCTCTTCTCCAATCGTCATCTCTTGAGCATTCTCTTCAATAATGCTGATGATTTCCCCATTGCCAAGAATAAACGGAATAGGGCTCCCAGCAGCACGCATCACTTCACCAGTATTCGCTTTAAGTGCGATATCAACAGAAACGATTTGACCCTTATTGGGTGAAACGCCACCACCTTGTTTGTTGACGCTAGTGAAGTAACCCAAATCGGTTTCTTTTGCATTAGGATAAGTTGAAGACACATACGATTCAAAGTCCTTTTGACGACGCTTTAGGCTTGTCAATATATTTTCATTAGCTTTTGAGATTAATGCATTAAATGAATCCTCATTGGCAGCAAATTGATTGGCTTCCTCTCCCACACGTTCGATCCTAACAGCTTCTAATATGTCGCCTTGTTTAATTGAATTAACGGCATCCAATCCCTCAACAACAGAGCCAAATACGCTATGCTTTCCATCAAGCCAAGGCGTTGGGACATGGGTGATAAAAAATTGAGAACCGTTAGTATTTGGTCCTGAGTTTGCCATGGATAGAACACCAGGCCTGTCATGAATGAGATCTGAAAATTCATCGGCAAACATATACCCTGGCCCGCCAGTGCCGTTCCCTTTCGGGTCTCCGCCCTGAATCATAAATTCATCAATAACCCTATGAAAAACTAATCCATCATAAAAAGGTGTTCCAAGTTCTTTATTACTTACCTTGGTTCCTTCAGATAGAGCAATAAAGTTGGTCACAGTGAGCGGGGCTTTTTTATAGGCCAGTTCAACAGTGATTTCTCCTTTACTCGTTGTCAGGTGAGCGTATATTCCATCATCAAGATTTGCAATAGAAAAAGTGGAAAATAGGAGTGCAAAGATAACTAAAAGTCTTCTCATAATAACCTTAGAAAGAAAATAATTAATGATACCCAAAATCCTCAATATTTTTGCGCTGATACGTTAAAATATGTTTATTAAAAATTGTTTTATCATAACCCAGGCGTTGTGATAATTTATATACTTAAACCGAGGATTTTTTTATGTCTCTACTGATTACAGATGAATGCATTAACTGTGATGTTTGCGTGCCGGAGTGTCCGAACGAAGCCATCTATATGGGTGAAGAAATCTATGAAATTGATGGGGATCTTTGTACTGAGTGTGTAGGACATTTTGACACCCCACAATGCGTTGAAGTCTGCCCAGTGGATTGCTGCCTTCCCGATCCTGACAGGGTCGAGACAGATGAAGAGCTACTAGCAAAAATTAAAGACTAATTTCTGACTGCTTATAAAGTTTTTTGAAGGGCTGATAAGCAAAGGTCTATATTTTCCTTCCTTGAGGTGTGCCCCATTAGACCAATTCTCCATATCTTTCCAGCTAAGTCCCCTAGACCAGCTCCGATTTCTATGTTGTAATCATTAAGAAGAGTTGAGCGAACTTCTGCTTCATTTGTGCCTTCTGGAATAAATACACTATTGAGCTGTGGAAGTCTACTTGGCTCATCAACAAGGTAATGAATACCAAGCTTACTTAACCCTTCTCTTAGTAAAAGATGATTTGATTGATGTCGCGCCCAGGAGTTTTCAAGTCCCTCTTCAGTCAGCATAACTAAAGACTCATGGAGTCCATACAAGGTGTTGACCGGTGCTGTATGGTGATAGGCTCGCTTTGCTCCCTTTCCCCAGTAACCCATGACCAGGTTAAGGTCTAAAAACCAACTGGTAACTGGAGTGCTTCGATGTGTAATTTTATGAATGGCTTTCTCACTAAAACTAACAGGCGATAGGCCTGGCATTGCAGAAAGACACTTTTGTGAGCCCGAATAAATCGCATCTATGCCCCAATCATCCACTCTCAATTCTGATCCCACTAAAGAGGTTACTGCGTCAACAATTGTAATGCACCCGTGATTGTTTGCTAATTCACAAATTAGCTTTGCGTCTGATAGGGCGCCAGTTGAAGTTTCGGCATGAACGAAGGCAACAATTTTGGCATCAGGATTGTCAATTAAACTCTGTTCAACTTTTTGAGGGTCTACTGGTTTACCCCATTCGTCGTTTACGATGATGGCATGACCACCAATCCGAGTGACATTCTCTTTCATTCGAGAGCCAAAAACACCATTAATGCACACAATGACCTTGTCACCAGGTTCAACCAAATTAACAAAGCACGCCTCCATGCCAGCAGAACCTGGAGCTGAGATAGGCATAGTTAGCTCGTTTTCAGTCATGAATGCATACTGAAGCATCTGCTTCGTTTCATCCATCATTTCTATAAACGCAGGATCTAGATGTCCAATTGTCTGCCTTGCCATGGCACTTAAAATTCTTGGGTGAACATCTGAAGGGCCTGGACCCATAAGTAATCTATTTGGCGGAGAAAATGATTTCATTTTTTAATCTCGGTTGTTAGTTCATTCTTGAATCTATCTGACATATGTCACTTCAAAGCTAATAGAAACAATATATAATTTTTTTATAATTATCTTAGATACTGAAATAATAATTAATAATTAAATTCATAACCGCTTGAATTTAATTTTAAATAAATGTGTTTCATCTCACTATGATAGGAATATCCATAACAATTGAAGGCAAGATGTGTCAATAATTTCTCAGTTAACGAAGTCGTTACCAACACACACAGTTATTACTGGTTCTGAAAATACTCGGCCATTTGAATGTGATGGGCTGAGCGTTTATAAACAAGAGCCTTTGGCCGTTGTTTTGCCGAGTGCGGTCGGTCAAATTAAAAAGGTACTAGAAATCTGCCGTCAGAATAACACACCAGTCGTAACAAGAGGTGCTGGAACTGGGCTTTCAGGAGGCGCTATGCCTCTAAAGGATAGTGTCGTTCTTGGACTCTCAAAATTAACTAACATTATTTCTATCGATCAAAATGCTCGCACTGCAGTAGTTCAGCCTGGCGTTAGAAATTTGGCAATTAGTGAGGCGGCTGAGGAGTTCGGATTATATTATGCTCCTGACCCCTCGTCTCAAATTGCATGCACTATTGGGGGAAATGTCGCTGAAAATGCAGGCGGAGTTCACTGCCTTAAGTATGGACTCACAGTACAAAATATTGAGTCTCTCAAAATCTTAACGATCGATGGAGATGAGTTAGTATTCTCTCGTCAAGATGACGGCTTAGGATTGTTGGCACTCATGACTGGATCAGAGGGGCTTTTAGGTGTTATTATTGAAATAACAGTTAAGCTCACTCCTAAGCCTGAACTAGCTAAACTAGTGATGGCCGGTTTTGACAGCGTCAGAGACTGTGCAAAGGCGGTTGCTGATATTATTAAAAATGGCGTTATACCGGCGGGCCTTGAAATGATGGATGCATTTGCAATAGAGGCCGCTGAAGACTTCGCAAAACCAGGATACCCCATTGAGGCAAAAGCACTTCTTCTATGTGAATTAGATGGCTCTATTGATCTTGTCAATAATGATGTGAATGAAGTTAAAAAACTACTTTCAAAGGCAACTTCAATCAGAGTTTCAGAAACCGAAGAAGAGAGACTTCTGTTATGGAAAGGAAGGAAATCCGCATTCCCAGCAGTAGGAAGGATATCTCCAGATTACTATTGTATGGATGGAACCATCCCTAAGAGACACTTAGGTGATGTTCTTGAAAAAATTAATAAACTATCAAGACACTATAACCTGAGGGTTGCAAATGTTTTTCATGCGGGTGATGGTAACCTCCATCCATTAATATTATATGATGCAGGGATTCCAGGCGAACTAGAAAAAACAGAAGAGTTTGGAAATAAAATTCTTAAGATTTGTATTGAAGCTGGAGGAAGCATCACGGGAGAGCACGGTGTTGGTGTAGAAAAGTTGGATGCAATGTGTTATCAATACAGTGAGGCAGAGTTAGATGTTTTTCATCAAATTAAAGCTGCTTTTGATCCACACGCACTCCTCAATCCTGGCAAAGCCGTTCCAACCCTTCATCGCTGCGCTGAACTCGGCAATATGCATGTCCATCATGGTAATTTGCCTCATCCTGAACTGGAGCGCTTCTGATTATGAACTCCATATCAGAGCTCCAAAAAAAAATAAGAAATGCTAGCCAACTAAGAATTACGAGTTCAGGTGATGAATCTGACGACGAGCTATTAAATATGTCGTCATACTCTGGCGTGGTTGAATATTTTCCAGAGGAGCTCGTCATTACGCTTAAAGCAGGAACATCCATTAAAGAAGCTAGAGAAGTCCTGGAAAAAAATAGCCAGGCTTTCTCATTCTATGTGAGTGATTCTAAAAAGACTATTGGATCAATATATGCAACATCGGGTTCAGATCTGTCCGACAGTGTTTTGGGGGTTCAAATTATTAATGGCAAGGGAGATCTTCTAAATTTTGGCGGACAGGTGATGAAAAATGTAGCCGGTTATGATGTCTCAAGGCTTCTAGTTGGCTCATTAGGTAAGCTTGCTGTCATTACCCAAATCAGCTTCAAGGTTCTCCCAGAACAAGTTGTAAATAGATTAGATCTTAAAGAGGTTAAGAGTAAAACTGAATCTCCTATAAAGAGTGAAATTGAAAAAAAACTCAAGAGTGTGTTTGATCCTTATGGAGTTTTTATCTAATGCATATAGACCTAGCCAACAACGCAATCTCAGAATCAACTCAAGATAGAGCCAGTCAAATAATTGAATCATGCGTTCATTGCGGCTTCTGTTTAGCTACTTGTCCAACATACCAGTTGTTAGGAGATGAGTTAGATTCTCCAAGGGGTAGGATTTATCTTATTAAATCTGCATTAGAGAAGAACCAATTTAGTCAAAAATCTTTGAGTCATATGGATCGATGCCTTACATGTCGATCCTGTGAGACAACTTGCCCTTCTGGCGTTGAGTATGGTCAGTTGCTTGAAATAGGGCGTGAAATGATGGAATCCAAGAGAGGAAAGCTGCAGGCACTGTATCGATACATCGTTAGAAAGACCCTTTTAACCCCATTACTCTTCAAGCCTATTGGGTATTTTCTTCGTCACTCCAAGGTAAGCTCAAAACCAATCAAACCCAATACAATAGACTCCTCTGTTCTTTTGATGGGAGGTTGTGTTCAGCCATCACTCGCACCAAACATCAATCACAGTATAAAAAATATATTGGCTAAATTAAATATTGAAGTAAGGGAGTCCTCTCAAAGTGAATGCTGCGGCGCCCTTGATCAGCATCTAGCCGCCTCTAACGATGCGCTAAAAAAAGTTAAACGAAACATTGATACCTGGATTTCACAGCTTGACTCCGGCGTTGAGGCAATCATATCCAGTGCGAGTGGCTGCGGCATAATGATTAAGGATTATCCTAATCTCTTTGAAGAGTCTGATCCGTATTATGAGAAATCACTCCTTGTTTCCTCAAAAACTAAGGATATTGCTGAATTTCTTGCCAATAAAGATTTGAGTATGCTCAACCTAAAAGAGTTAAATATTAGCTATCATGAGCCGTGCACTATGCAGCATGGTCAAAAATTAGGCGGCCTAGTTGAGTCAATTCTTTCGGATCTTGGTTACATTAAAAAGACGATTAAAGATTCACATATTTGTTGTGGTTCTGCTGGTACTTACTCGATTTTTGAGACTAAAATAGCCAACCAACTCAGATCAGAGAAAATTGAAAATCTAAATGCCTCAAAACCTAAAATGATTGTCACTAGTAATATTGGATGCCTAATGCACCTTCAAAAGGGAAGCTCGATCCCAGTAAAGCATTGGGTGGAGCTTCTTGATGTCTAGAAGAAGAAAGCTAAAAAGTAAGAGTTATGAAATTGAGATTGAGTCTTTATCTCATGAGGGCAGAGGTATCTCTCACATGGATAATAAGGTTATATTTACCCGAGGCGCTTTACCTGGAGAGAAGGTTATTGCCTCTAGGACCCTGTCTCGAGCTAAGTATGAGGAGGCGGACGTTACCGAAATACTTGAGCCTTCTTCTGACAGAATCGAGCCAAAGTGCTCGGTTTATGGAATATGTGGCGGCTGCTCATTTCAGCACCTATCGAGCGAAAATCAAATTAATGCAAAACAGGACTGGCTTCAAAGCGCCTTTAAGGGGCAAGCCAAGGTAGAGCCAAAAGAGTGGCTAAAGCCAATGCAGATTGGGAGCTGGGGCTATCGACGTAAAGCTCGGCTCGGGGTTCGTTATGTCGCAAAGAAAGAGAGGGTTCTGGTTGGTTTCAGAGAGAGAAAATCCTCATTTGTCACTGTCATGAGTCGATGTGAGGTTTTGCATCCCTCCCTAGGTGACAACCTTGAATTACTCTCAGAGTGCATAGAGAGGCTTAGCATTAAAGAGCATATTCCTCAAATCGAGGTCGCCATTGCAGAAAAAGACACCATTTTGATATTGAGGCACCTTCAGCCACTGACTAATAAAGATGAAGAGGTCTTGAGTGACTTCGCCCAAAAGCTTCAAATTACTTGGTATCTGCAAAGTGGTGGGCTAGATACTATAAAGCCTCTAACAAAATCTGTTCAGCTTACTTACTCAATTCCAGATCATAGTATTGAAATGTCTTTTTTGCCCAATGACTTTACCCAAGTCAACTTTGAGCTCAATAAAAAAATGATTAATTTGGCAATAGATCTCTTGGAGTTAGATGAACAAGATAATGTCATTGATCTTTTTTGTGGACTTGGTAACTTCACACTCCCTATTTCAAAATATGTCAATAAAGTGGTTGGCATTGAAGGAGATCGAGGCTTGGTAGAGAGGGCAAAGGAAAATGCTGAGGTAAATAATATCTCCAATGCATTCTTTTATAAGTCTGATTTATTTGAGGATGTATCTGGTTTCGAATGGTTTAGAGGTCAAAATTATAATAAAGCACTAATAGATCCTGCTAGGACAGGGGCAATCGAGATTGTAGATCTTCTTCCTAAGCTAAATGTTGAGCGTTTGGTTTATGTCTCATGCAACCCAGCAACCCTTGCAAGAGACACTGCAAGGTTGATTGACCTAGGCTTTTATCTGGAGAATGCAGGGGTTATGGACATGTTTCCCCAAACAGCACATGTTGAGTCAATTGCACTTTTTACTCGAAAAAAATAAAGCATAGAGTATCATTACTCAAGAAATACCTTATAAGGAAATAGAATGGAATACAAAAGAAACTTACTTCCAAAAATGGCTATTGATAGGTTAAATGAAAATCCAGATGCTGTATTGATTGATGTCAGAACAAGCGCTGAACATAAGTATGTTGGCTTTCCTAAAAATTCTATTTTAATTCCCTGGTTTGATGAGCCAGACTTAAACTCTGATCCTTCAGCTTTTTGCGAGGCAGTAAATAATCATCTTAGTGATCGTAGTGACATTTTAGGCACAGAATTGATTCTCATCTGCAGAAGCGGATTCAGATCGAATGAGGCTTTAAAGTGTCTACAAAGTAATGGGTTTACTTGTGTTTCTCATGTCGCGAGTGGTTTTGAGGGCGACTTAGACGAGAATGATCACCGAGGCAATCTTAATGGCTGGCGGAATGATGGGATGCCTTGGTCTCAGGGCTAAACAATCTCGAGCTTTGCGTAAGAACTAATAAGCCACTTTGTTCCTGCTTTTTGAAATTTGATTTGTAGTCTCATCGAATCACCACTTCCCTCGTAATTTAGGATTGTTCCATGCCCAAATTTGGCATGATTGACGACTTGGCCAATAGAATAGATGGAACTACTTAAAGTGGATACCATTTTTTGCGGTGAACTTTTAACGTCCTCATAAGCAGTTGTCGTATAGTCACTATTTGGATTCTTAATGTAATTTAAAAAGCTTTTAGGGATTTCATCTAAAAACCTTGAATTAAGTGAATAAAAAGACTGACCATGAAGGAATCTTCTACTTGCATAGCTTAGTGTCAGTGATTGCATTGCTCTGGTCATGCCGACGTAACAAAGACGCCTTTCCTCATCAAGTAAGTGAGGTTCATCTTTACTCTGCCTTGAAGGGAATAAGTCCTCCTCCAAACCAACTAAAAAGACAACAGGGAATTCTAATCCTTTTGCAGAATGAACGGTCATTAACTGAACACTTTCTTGACTAGATTGATTCGATTCACCGCTAGAGTCAAGCGTTGCTAGAGCAATAAAACCCTGAGTTTCATTCATCTCGCTTTCATTCTCGTGAACATATTGTTTGGCAGCTGTAACTAACTCATCTAGATTTTCTCGTTTACTTCCAGCCTTATCAGTTTTATCATTGGCATAGTGAGTCATCAATCCTGACTGAAGAAGAGTTGAGTCAACTTTTTCACTAAGTGTTAGATTTTTAGTGCTATCAATAAGCGCTTCAATCAGATGAATAAATCCTTGTAAGGCATTCCCTGCTCTGGCTGGAAGGCTTTCAATAATAGCAATAGATGATTGAAAGAGGTCAGTATGATTTTCAACTGCATGGGATCTAATCTTTTCAATGGTGGATATTCCGATGCCTCGCGTTGGAAAGTTGACAACCCTCTCAAAAGCAATGTTGTCAGAGATATTTTCTGCAAGACGGATATAGCCCATTGCATCTTTTATTTCAGCACGCTCAAAAAATCTGAGACCACCATAAATTCTGTAATTAATATTTCTTTTAATTAGGGATTCTTCAAAGACGCGAGATTGAGCATTTGAACGATATAGTATGGCGCATTCGCTAAGATTTTTTCCTTGATTAAAATGGTTCTCGATTTCACTTACTACATATTGTGCTTCCTGAGTTTCTGTTCGCGCATTAAAAATATTGATGAGATCTCCATCTCCAGACTCAGTCCATAATGACTTTTCAAGTCTATTTTGATTTTTTGCAATGAGAGCATTGGAAGCGCTGAGAATGTTTCCAGTTGAGCGATAATTTTGCTCAAGCTTGATAACTATTATCGGCTTGAAGTCGTTTTCTATCTTTTGTATGTTTTCAACTCTTGCTCCTCTCCATCCATAAATAGACTGGTCATCATCACCAACACAGAAGACATGATTGTTTTGATTGTGCAGTATTTTTATAAATTGATACTGGATTCGATTGGTGTCTTGGAACTCATCTACCAAAATATGACAAAACTTTTTTTGATAATAATCTAATAAATTCTGATTATTCTTTAAGAGTTCATAGCTTTTAACCAGCAAGCCTGCAAAATCAACCAGATCATTGGCTTGACAATGCTTCTCATAGAGATCAAAAACCTTAGCACTCTGTTTTACAAAAAAGTTATAGCCTGCATCAATATTTTGAGGGAGTATACCCTCATCTTTTTGTTGGTTAATAAACCATTGCACTTTACGAATTGGAAACTTTGTTTCATCAATACCGTTTTCTTTCATTAAACGTTTAACAATTCGAAACTGGTCTTGAGAGTCTAGAATTTGAAAGGTGGGTGATAACTTTACCTCGAGTGGATGTGTTCTGAGAAGTCTATGAGCAAGGGAGTGAAAAGTACCAACCCACATCCTGCCAATGGGTTGTCTCAGAAGGTTGGTCAGCCTTTCTTTCATCTCATTTGCAGCCTTGTTCGTAAAGGTCACTGCAAGGATATCATCAACATGATGATTTTTTTCAGAGACTAGATAATGGATTCTATGGGTTAAGACTCTTGTTTTACCGCTTCCAGCACCAGCAAGTATTAGGGCATTAACGTCTTCACTCAGGACTACTGACTGTTGCTGTTTTTCATTTAATCCGTCAGCAATAGGTGGTGAAATCATAATAGTTAATTGAATATAAAAAAGGCTTTATTTAAGCTCTAACTTTAAGAAAAATCGCACTCAAATGAGTCAGTATAGATAAATTATAATCAGTAATTGAGTCATTATAATGTTGACTGATTATTTAATACTATATTAGAACATTCAGATGAATAAAACTTGGAATGAGAGTGTTAGAAGTTCTTTAAAAAATGCCAATGATTGTAATGAGTATTTTGATAATGATCGATTTCAAGATGGTAATTTTCCAATCAAGATCCCACTTGAATTTGCTAAGAGAATAGATAAAACTAACCCTTTAGATCCTCTTTTATTGCAAATT
This sequence comes from Candidatus Pseudothioglobus singularis PS1, assembly GCF_001281385.1. Lineage (NCBI taxonomy): Bacteria > Pseudomonadati > Pseudomonadota > Gammaproteobacteria > Pseudothioglobaceae (SeqCode) > Pseudothioglobus (SeqCode) > Pseudothioglobus singularis (SeqCode). The sequence goes on along the minus strand of NZ_CP006911.1, from coordinate 1,266,014 downwards.
CTTCCTAAAGAACGTCAAAGTAAAAAAGGTTTTATTGATTCGCCAGTATACGATGAAGAGTTTTCACCTGTGAAGGGCTTGATTCATAAGTATCCCTCTCGAGTTCTATTAATATCGAGCAGTGTTTGTGCTATCCATTGTCAATATTGCTTCAGACAAAATTTTGATTATGACGATAATGATGTTTTAAAAAATTGGGCTGATATTCAGAATTATTTATCAAAAAGAATTGAGGTCAATGAGGTTGTATTGAGTGGCGGTGATCCACTCACATTGAGTGATAAAAAAATTAACAAAATATTAAGGAAGATTGAAAGCATTCAACATATTAAAACACTGAGAATTCATACAAGAACAGCCGTTGTCATACCTTCTAGAATTACTGAGGAGCTTATAGCATCACTCAATCAAACAAAGCTCAAAGTTGTGATTGTTTTTCATATTAATCATGCTCAGGAAATATCTGATGAATTTGTTAATAACATAAAGGCTTTGCGAAATCATATATTGCTTAATCAATCAGTTTTTTTGAGAGATGTGAATGATGACTCTAAGACTCTAGCTGAACTGTCTTATAAGCTTTTTGAGGCATCTATATTGCCCTATTATATCCATCTACTTGATAAGGTTTCTGGAGCAGAAAGTTTCTTAATTTCAGATAATCAGGCTCATAAGATTTATAAAGCTCTACAGAATATGGTGCCAGGCTATTTGTTACCTAAATTAGTTAGAGATGAGGGAGGTGAGTCTAAGAGATTGGTGATATAAATTTATCTAAATCTTCAATAGTTACTTCTCCCATAAATGTTTGTAGTAACTCTCCCTCAGGACTATATATTTGAGTTGTAGGCATTCCAACAATCTCACCAAAATTTGAGTATTCAGAGTCATTCTGATAATCATAAAGGACGATTGGATAATTGATATTAAAGCGTTCAATAAACTCATTAATAACTTCGATGTTAACTGGCTCAAAATCTAACCCTAATATCTCAACATGATCAGAATTTTTATTATAGAATTTTACAAATGCAGGAATCTCTTTTAAGCATGGAGTGCACCAAGTAGCCCAAAAATTAACTACCAGGTACTTCCCCTTTGTATTTTTTTCTGTATACACATTTCCCTTGATATCGGTCAATTTAAATGTTAGTTCAGGTTCTTGCTCGTACCATGGCATCAGAGGCTTTACCCAGTCAACTAATGAGTTAAGACTGAGTGCCTGGCTAGTATGAATGGGAGATATTAGCAAGAGTATAATAAGTAGTTTTTTCATGAGTTAAATTTATGAGTGCCAAGATTTATCACAATACGCGCTGCTCTAAATCAAGAGCAACACTTGCCATTTTAGAACAAAACGATGTTGAGTTTGAGGTTGTTAATTACCTTGATACTCCTCCAAATGAGCAAGAACTTAAAGCTATCTTGAAGGATTTAGGAATTAGTGCTCGAGATCTCATGAGAAGGGGAGAGTCAAAATACAAAGAGCTTGGCCTTTCTGATAAGTCGCTCAGTGAAGATCATTTAATAAAAGCAATGTTAGGGTCACCCATTTTAATTGAGCGTCCTATTGTTAGAACAGACAAAGGGGTTGCCATTGGAAGACCACCAGAGAATATTAATTCAATCCTGTGAGTTAATTCTTTAACTCCTATGGTATGGGTGGTTAGTCATTAAACTGTGGCCTCGATAGAGTTGCTCTACTAACAGTAATCTCGCCATGGAGTGAGTCAAAGTTAGGTTAGATAAGCTCCAAATCAAATTACATTTTTGTTTCAGCTCTGACGAAAGCCCATCTGCACCACCGATAATCATTGCCACACTCTCACCCTCAAGCTGCCACTTCTCAATTGATTTAGATAGCTCTTTGCTTGATTGCTGTTTACCTAGCTCATCAAATGCTATCAAAAGAGTTGAGCCAGAGGCTGCATCTAGAATTAATTTCTCTTCTAGGTTTTTAGTATTTTCAGCACTAATTGATTTTCGGTTTTGAGACTCTAGAACTGTGATTGTGAAATTATAGTTTTTAGGGAGTTGCTTCTTATAGTGTTCAATGCCATGGGTGATCCAGTCGGGCATTTTTTTTCCTATAGCAATAAGGTTAATCCTCATCTTTATCGATAGACCATAATTTTTCTAGTTTATAAAATTCTCTAGTTTTTTCTGTCATAACATGAACTACCACTTCTCCAAGATCAACAAGAGCCCATTCGCTAGACTCAGTACCTTCAGTTCCTAGGACTGGCATATTAAGCCTTTTGGCTTCGCTACTGACATTGTTAGCTATGCCTCGGACATGCTGAATAGATCGTCCAGTTGTGATAATAATAGCCTCCATATCATCACTCTGTTTCATAATATTGAGAGTTACAATATTCTCTCCTTTTAAATCATCAATAACATTTTCAACAACTTTTATTTGTTCAGCAAGTTTCATATTTTTTGTAAAAAATTTATAACAGAAGAGGGCATTAAATTATCAAGATTTTGATTGCCGGCAATTTTACCTCTAATATCGCTAGATGAAATATCTATAAGCTGTGCATTAGAGAAATATAAAAGACCATTTGACTTAGCCCTTAACTGATCAATATTATCTGTTATCTTAAAAGTATCAAGATTCTTATGACTGGGCTGATCTCCATTTCTCGGAAGGATAATCATATGAACAAGCTTCGAAAACTCATCCCATTGTTTCCATGTTTTGAAGTTTACAAAGCTATCCATGCCAATAATAAGACAAATTGTCTCTTCTTTGTGAATCTCTACTAGCTCTTTAAGAGTGTCAATCATATAAGAGCTTCCACCACGAAGAATTTCCCTTTTATCAATCTCAAGTTCAGAAAAATCTTCAATTGCAAGGCTTAACATCTTAAGTCTTTGATCAGATGAATATTTAAGAGAGCCTTTATGTACAGGTTCATAGCAAGGCAGAAGAAACAAGCGTTTAATAGCTAGTTCATTCTTAATTGAGGTTGCTGTTTTAAGATGTCCTAAATGAACGGGGTCAAAGGAGCCGCCATAAATCCCTATCATAGTAGGGCATTTACCTCATCTAGTGTCATTGGTGACATTGGGTATGTTCTTGTTGAGTCATGAACATGCATTCTATAACGGACAAATGTGTCTTCATCCTCAATTAACAAGAAAGGATTAGCCTTTTTTTGTTCAGCAATCGTCGTTGTAATTTCTGAGCCATAGTTATGTCCACATAGTAAATGAATATCATCAGGCACCTGAGCCATTAATTTTTTTAAAGAGTGGAATAAGGTGACTGGATTTGATCCAGCAAGACTACAGATTCCGACACCATATACAAATAATGTATCGCCAGCAATAAGATGTTCATCAAGAAGATAGCAGACACCACCAGCTGTATGGCCAGGAGTTTCAATAATTTTTATTTCAATATCGCCAAGCTTAATCATATCCCCATCATCAACAGTATGAACTGGATTTTCAATATTGAGGTAGGGAACCTCATTAACACCAGCAGTAATTTTTGCGCCAGTTTTATTAGCAAGGTCGTCTACTGCATTCGTATGGTCGCCATGCCAGTGCGTTATCCAGATGTCCGTAAGTGTATAACCTTTATCCTTAATTTTCTTCAAAAATAAATCAGGCTCCCATGCTGGGTCTACAATTGCGCATGTTTTGGTAGCTTTATCAAAGATAAAATGAATTGAATTTTCATAGGCGCCGATATGATAAAGCACCTCGATTGAGTAATTATTGCTGTTATATTTTTTTTCCATAATAGTACTATTTTACCAATTTTGACTTGACTGAAATGAGATACAGATTATAATCTACGGTTTTGCTAACAACCCGGTTTTTTGGGGCTATAGCTCAGCTGGGAGAGCGCAACACTGGCAGTGTTGAGGTCGGCGGTTCGATCCCGCCTAGCTCCACCATAGCAAAAATGATTTTGTCCGGTTCGTCTATCGGTTAGGACTCCAGGTTTTCATCCTGGCAAGAGGGGTTCGATTCCCCTACCGGATGCCATTTTTTTTTGATTAAGTAAGTTAAATTTAACTTACTTTTTCAATTTAAAATCCTCTAAAATTTTCATGTCCCGTTCGTCTAGTGGCCTAGGACGCCAGGATTTCATCCTGGAAACAGGTAGTTCAAATCTCCTACGGGACGCCACTTAAAGACAAATCTTTTGATATTCTTTTATTCATTTAAGTTTCAGGATTGATTTGACCTAAATCACCTTTGATTATTACTCAATTTACTCAATGCAATTGTTGTTATAGTTTAATTATTGAAATATTCATTAAAGGGGTTTTATGAGTCATATTATCTATGAGCCAGTTAAACAAAGGCTTCAGCGAAGTGAATTGGCTGTTCCTGGATCTAGTCCAAAGATGTTTGAAAAGGCTTTACAAAGTTCTGCTGATTATGTCTTTTTAGACCTAGAGGATGCAGTAGCTCCAGACGATAAAATACCCGCTCGACAAAATGTAATTGATGCCATTAATGATCTTGACTGGAAAGGGAGTGGAAAAACGATTTCAGTTCGAATTAATAGTATTGATACTCACTATATGTATCGGGATGTAGTTGAGGTTGTGGAGCAGGCTGGGAGTAAGCTTGATACCATTTTACTTCCAAAAGCCGGAACAGCATCTGATGTGTATATGTTGTCAGCGATGCTTAATCAAATAGAGACAGCAAAAGGCCTAAAAAATAGAATTGGAATAGAGATTCTGATTGAAACTACACTAGGTATGGCTAATGTGATGGAGATTGCAAAGCAAGGGCGAGATGAAAGACTTGAGGCTATGCATTTTGGCGTAGCTGATTATGCTGCAAGCTGCAGAGCCAGAACAACTGTTATCGGTGGTTTGAATCCAGATTATCCTGGTGATCAATGGCATGCTGGATTGTCCCAGATGTTAGTTGCGTGCCGTGCTTATGGACTGCGTGCAATTGATGGGCCATTTGGAGATTTTAATGATCCGGAGTCTTATAAAGATGCAGCACGAAGGGGCGCAGCTCTTGGGTTTGAGGGAAAATGGGCCATCCACCCATCTCAGATTGAGCTTGCTAATGAGGTTTATACGCCACCTAATGAGGAAGTTTCTCATGCAAAGCAAATTCTGATTGCTCTTGATGAGGCGGCAAAAGATGGAAGAGGGGCGGCCCAACTTAATGGACGTATGATCGATGCAGCATCCGCTAAGATGGCTGAAAATATTGTGAATACAGATAACGCAATTCATGGAAAGGTCTAGGTGTAGTTATGAATATTCATGAATATCAAGCCAAAAAACTCCTAGCTAAGTATGGGGTTCCAATTCCTAAGGGAGGTATTGCACACTCAGCAACAGAGGCAATTTATCAGGCTAATGAATTGGGTGGAAATTCATGGATAGTTAAAGCACAACTGCACTCTGGTGCAAGAGGAAAAGCGGGTGGAGTTAAATTATGTAAAAGTCATAGCGAAATTTCTGAATTTTGTGACAAGCTACTTGGAAATAACCTAGTCACCAATCAGACAGGCCCTCAAGGAAAGATGGTTTCCAGTATCTATGTTGAAGAGGCTAGTGACATCAGTAAAGAGCTTTACTTTAGTATTGTTCTTGACCGTGCTACTCAGAAAGTTACTCTCATTGCCTCAACTGAGGGTGGCATGGATATTGAGAAAGTGGCTGAGGAGACACCTGAAAAAATTGCAAAAATTGTTATTGATCCTGCAGTTGGCATGCAACCCTTTCAATCGAGGCAATTGGCCTTTACGCTTGATCTGCCAAATCAGGCGGTTGGAGTTGCAAGCAGAGCAGTAATGAAATGTTATCGTGCCTTTCGAGATACTGACGCTAATTTATTGGAAATTAATCCATTGGTTTTAACATCAGGTAATCAAATATTAGCTATTGATGCAAAGATGACATTTGATGCTAATGCTCTATACCGCAGACCAGAGATTTTTGAATTCCGCGATAAGACTCAAGAGGATCCTAGAGAAACCAATGCTGCAGAGCATGACCTAAGCTATATTGGGTTGGAAGGAAACATAGGCTGTATTATTAATGGTGCAGGATTGGCAATGGCCACCATGGATATGATTCAGCATGCTGGAGGAGAGCCTGCTAATTTCCTTGATATTGGCGGCGGCGCATCACCTGAAAGAGTAGCAACATCGATTGAGTTAGTTCTTTCAGATCAAAATGTTGAAGCCATACTAATTAATATCTTCGCAGGAATAAATCGCTGCGATTGGGTAGCTCAGGGAATCGTCGATTTATTAAATAAACGTGATATTAACATTCCTTTAGTTGTTCGTTTGTCTGGAACAAATGTTGAAAAAGGACAAAAAATTTTAAAAGATAGCGGTAAGAAAGTTATTACAGCAAATACTCTGGCTGATGCAGCTCATAAGGTTGTTGATGCCTGGAAGGATAATCATTAAAGGTTGAGATATGAGTATATTTATTGATGAAAAAACACCAGTATTAGTTCAAGGGATTACTGGGAGAATTGGCTCTTTTCATGCCCAGGAAATGATTGATTATGGAACCAATGTGGTTGCTGGAGTAACACCTGGAAAAGGAGGTATGACCCATCTAGGTATCCCCGTATTTAATACTGTTGAGGAGGCTGTTAAGGCAACAGGTGCAGAAGCTAGTATTGTTTTTGTACCACCAGCTTATGCAGGTGATGGAATTATGGAGGCTGCTGAATCTGGGATTAAATATTGCGTTAGTATTACTGATGGCATACCAACGCATGATATGATCCGAGTAAAGCGATATATTAATAGTGCTCAGCCAGATGAGAGAATGATATTGACCGGTCCAAACTGTGCTGGAACTATTAGCCCAGGTAAAGCTATGATGGGAATCATGCCAGGGCACATCTATATGAAAGGCAAAGTTGGCTTAATTGGAAGATCTGGTACTTTAGGATATGAGGCAGCGTCTCAAATGAAAGAGTTAGGTATTGGTATAAGTACAGCTGTAGGTATTGGTGGAGACCCAATCAATGGAAGTTCTTTTGTAGAAATACTTAAGCATTTTGAAAAAGATGATGAGACTGAAGCTGTTTTGATTATTGGAGAAATTGGCGGCCCTCAGGAAGCTGAAGCTGCAGACTACTTTAAAAATAATATGAGTAAGCCGATGGCAGCATATGTTGCTGGTTTAACTGCTCCACCTGGACGCCTTATGGGGCATGCAGGAGCGATTGTAAATTCCAGTGGAGAGAGTGCTGCAGAAAAAGTAATTATGCTTAAAGATGTAGGAATTCTGGTAGCACCAACACCTTCAGATATGGGTATTACAATGGCAAAACTATTAAAAGCTAACTGAGATAATAGTCATTCTGAAGAAATAGATTTAATCTCTATTTCAGGCTCAGTAGACATTCTTAATTTGTTAGCTAAAAACCAAACTACTCCAACACCTAATGCCCACCAAATAATTTGCCATGCCCAGATGGATGGCATTCCAAGAATCCAATCCTCATAACCATTGTTTGGCTTTCCAAAAACAAAGTTACCAAATATAGATCCAGGCCCTATAGCAAAGAACATCCAAACCATTAATAGAAGACCTCCAACAGGTTTAGACCAGCGGTCATTATTTTTCCTAATACTATGCTCTCGAATAAAAGAATGGAATTTCTCTCTGTGCTCCCTATCTGGATCATTATTAGTTAAAAATGACATAATTAAACAAATGGAAATATTAAAGAACATTCCCCATACAGCTGAATGAATTGTCCAGGGCCATACCCCCCATAGAAGTCTTCCACCAGTTAATTTTTGTCCTAATGTATCAGTAAAAACAACAACAATTAGCCCGATAATTAATCCAGCAATTGCTGCATTTTTCGTTATCCATGGAAACCAAGTAATACTTAATAATGATGGCCAGAGTTGAAATGAAAAAGCAATCGCTAAACCACCAAGTAGAAGTGTGGCTTCCATAGAAAAAGAAGCAAGCAACATTCCACATAAAAAAACTAAAGCAGTAAAAATTTTTGCAGACTTAATTTGAAGTCTATAATCTGCATCTTTGTTAAAGTATTGAACATAAATATTTCGACATAGAATATTTCCTGTCGTAAACATAAACGCAGCAGCAGTAACTTGTAAAGCAGCAACTGCACAAATTGTAAGAAAGCCAAACATCCATGGCGAAGAATTGCCTATAAGCTTTATATAATGTATGACTAATTCTGTATATTGCTCTTTAGATAGCTCGGGTAAGTAATTAGCTACTGCAAATCCAGCTTTATTTACGGCACTACTTGCCCCAAGTAAATTTGCACTGACTCCTTGTAGTGTAGAAAATCATTACGCTAATTGGCACCTAATCCTTTAATTAAAGGTTGTAAATTTTTTTCATATTGTTTCCAAGCCTCAGAGCTCCCTTGATATATTTTTTTTCTAACTTGTGCTGAGCTTGCTGTTAAAACTGCGCGCTGATTGTTATGAAAATCAAGGCAATTTTCATCCCACTCTAAATCACAGTATTCTAATAATTTTTGGGTTTCCTCTTCTTGATTGATTGTTAAATTTTCATAGTTAAGATCATATATTTTATTTGGGAATAATTTATGCCAAAAGGTCATCATCTCTTGATACAAAAGATAGAACTTAGCTAAATCCACCTGATCAAAAGAAAATCCATTTCCAGCAGTAAAGTAATGATTGAAGTTTGACCAACATGTAGCCATAGGATCTCTTGTTAAATGAATAATTTTAGCATCAGGAATTGCCGATAAAATAAATCCTAATAATCTAAAATTCATTGGCATCTTATCAGTAATTATGGTTTCTTTGGCCTGAAGACTTGCTAAAGAATCAAGATATTCTTTTCGAATTATCAACATATCTTCTTCTGAAATAGCATTATTTTTTTTGCTTAAATGATTGTCTAAAATAGGAGTTATAATGTTTCTAAAATTAAGAAGTTCACCTGCTCCATGAACAGAATTATGACTAGAAATAATCTGCTCAACTAGACTTGTGCCAGAGCGAGGCATTCCTACAATAAAAATAGGTTTAATATCGGAAGTATTTTTTGATGAGCTCTGAACTATTGGTTGAGTAGAGCTAAACAATTTGGTAATAATTGAATGGAAACTTTGACTCTCTTCAAAAGAGTACTTTATTTCTTTTTTTCTTAGACGATTACCCTCATTTAAGTATTTAATATAGTCTTCGTGATTTCCTAAACTTTTATTAATGTCTGCTAACGCAAAGCCCAATCTTGCTTTATCAGCAACATTTAATTTATTCCCAGAATAAAGTAAGTATATTTGATTTATTTGTGGGTCTTTCACCTTAAATTTCTTAACTTTGCTTAAATTTCTGTATGCTTCTGCAAATTCTGGTTCGATTTCAACTGCTCTCTCATATCGACTTACTGCATCTTTTGGTTGGTTGATGATTTCACTTAATATGCCTAAGTTATGAAATGCTTTTGCATAGTTAGGATTAATAGAGCAAGCTTTTTCAAATTGCTTTTTAGCATTTTTAAACTGTTTGAGTTCTTGGAGCGCTGAGCCTAAGTTATTATATGCCTCTGCATAATTAGGACTATAAGCTATTGCCCATTCGAAGCTTTTCACGGCTGCTTCGATTTTGCCTTTATTTAAGAAAATAATCCCAAGATTATTATGAGCTGAGGGATAAGCATGTTGAGAGTTTATTGCCTGCAAATAATATTCAGATGCATTGTCTAGCTGGTTAAGTTTCTGAAATGCAACACCAAGGTTGAATTGTGCTTCTGAATAATTTATTTTAAGTGCTATAGCTTTTTTAAAATTTTCAATAGCTGGTTCAATTGATCCAATCTCACTATGACATGCACCACATATATTAAATAACAAAAATTCATTAGGATAATCTTTAATTAAGGATTCTACATACTTAAGGGCCTGTTCAATTTCACCAGATGAATAAAATCTCATAACTTCATCTAACTGAGCCTGAGTCGGATTTGCCACCTTTTTATTTTCTAATAGTTTAATTTCCTTCCTTGCTAGAAGATTATTTGGAAAAGTTTTAATAATATTAGAATAAATTTCCTTTGCTTCTTTAACTTGTCCATTTTTAGCAAGTTTCTTTGCTCGAGATAAAAGTCGCTCGGTCTTTAATGACATTATTAGAGGGTATTTATTTGTATATATATTAATTAAAGTATACTAAAATATTGCTTATTACATTAGCAAATTTTTGTATCTTTACTTTGGAAACTTTAAATGAAAAATAAACAAGCTTCAATTCCTAGAAAGGAGCTTGAAAAAATTTATTTGATGTATTCAATAAGCCAATTTCATGAGGCTATAAAGTATATAAAGCTATTAAATGAAAAATTTCCAAATCAACCTTTATTGTTTAATCTTATTGGTGCCTGTTATAAGGAGATAGGCCAACTAGATGGTGCTGTGCAGATGTTTCAAAGAGCAGTTTCAATAAATCCAAAATATGCGGAAGCTTTCTTTAATCTGGGAGCCACTCTTCAGGCTCTTGACCAAAAAGATGTTGCAGTTGAAAATTATCAAAAAGCAATCGATATAACACCTAATTATCCTGATGCTCTCAATAATCTAGGTAATACATTATTAAATCTAGGACAAATTGATTCTGCCATTGAAAGTTTAGAGTGGGCTGTTGCATATAAGCATGATTTTGCTGAAGCATACAATAATTTAGGTAATGCTTATAATGATTCTGGGAAGCCAGAAAAAGCAATTAAAAGCTTTAAAAAAGCAATATCATGCAACCCAAGTTATGAAAAAGCTCTCTTTAATCTTGCTCTTGTGTTCAAAGACCTTGGAAATAGGGAGGAATTTGTTGAAAATATAGAAAAAGCTTTGGCTCTTAATCCATGTTGGGGGCATGCTCACTACCACTTAAGTCGAGTTAAGAATTACAAAAAGAAAGATCCACAGATTAAACAAATTAAACAAGCCCTAGAAAGTGAAAATCTTAACTCGATAGATCTTATTGGGCTTAATTTTGCTTTATCAAAAGTTTATGAAGATCTTGAAAATCCTAAAGAACAATTTAAGTATCTGAATCAAGCGAATAGTTTAAGAAAAAAAGAACTTAATTATTCTATAAAAAGGGATCAAAAACTTTTTTCACGAATTAAAGAGACATTTACAACTCCTCCTTCAATATTTAATTTATCAGAATTTCAGACGAAGCCTATTAAGCCTATTTTTATTGTTGGAATGCCTCGTTCTGGTACTTCTCTTGTGCATCAAATCCTTGATAGCCACTCAGAGGTCAAAGGATTGGGTGAATTAAATAATCTAAATAAGCTTGTTGTGCCACTCCTCAAATCTTTTAATAATGATATTGAAGAATGCTTTTCTAAAAAAGAATTATTATTGTTAAGAGATGGGTATCTTAATTCGCATCCAATTTTAGGTATAGATGAAAATATTATTGTTGACAAAATGCCTTTAAACTTTCGTTATATTGGATTTATTTTATCTTGCTTTCCAGAAGCCAAAGTTATCCATATGAATAGAGATCCAATGGCCACATGTTGGTCAATATATAAATATGAATTTAGGGGTAATGCATATTCATTTAATCAGGAGGATATAGCTTCTTATTTTGGTCTTTACTCAGATCTTATGGAGTTTTGGAAGGGTCTTTTTCCAGGAAAAGTTTACGACCTTTGTTATGAAGATTTAACCTCTAATCAAGAAGAAGAAACTCAAAAATTGTTGGCACACTGTGAACTCGAATGGGATGATAAATGTATAAACTTTCATAACAATAAAACCTCAGTTAAAACTACAAGCTCAATGCAAGTGAGAAAAAAAATGTACCAAGGAAGTTCAGAGGCTTGGAAAAAATATAAAGCCTATTTAAAGCCTTTAATTAAAGGTTTAAATTTGTATTATTAACATTATGAATCCAGAAGAACAATCAAATTTAGAAATGAATGCTGCTATCAAGCTTTTTTCAAGTGGAAAATTTCAGAAAGCATTAGAGGTAACTCAAGCTTTGTCTAAAAACTCTCCAAGAGATTCATTACTTCATAATATTATGGGAGCTTGTTATGCTGGTTTAGGACAGTTATCTTCAGCAGTTAAGAGTTATGAAATAGCAATTAATCTTGATCCAAATTATGCCAAAGCTTTTTATAATCTTGGTGACACATATCTTCAGCTAAAGAATTATGAAGAATCTATAAAATGCTATGAAAAGTCCCTTGAAATTGATCCATATTATGTCAATGCATTAAGTAATCTTGGGAATGTGCTTCGAGAGAATGATCAGCTTGATAATGCAATTGAAGCCTATGAGAAGGCTTTAAAAATAGATCCAAACTCAATTATTGCGCATAGTGGAATTTGCATCGTACTTAATGAAATGGGCAAACTAGAGCATATGATAGAGCATCTACACGCAGTGATTAAATTAAAGCCAGATTTTTCAGAAGCTCATAATAATTTAGGAAATACACTTAGAGAGCTTGGGCGTCTTGGTGAAGCAGTTGATTCTTATCAAAAAGCATTAGAAGTAAATGCAGAATTTTCAGAAGTGCATAATAATTTAGGAAATGCTTTTATAGAGTTGGGATATTTTGGTGAAGCTGTGGAGTCTTACCAAAAAGCATTAAAAATTAATCCTGATTATCCTGCATTACACAATAATTTAGGTAATGCTTTCAAAGAACTCGGGCGCTTTGATGACGCTTTAAAATCATATCATAATGCACTAAGCTACAATCCAGATTATCCTGACTCTCTTAACAATCTAGGAATAATTTTTTCTAAGATGGGTGAATTGGAGCAATCTGTTCAATATTACAAAAGAGCAATTTCTAAAGCTCCAGATTTTGAAGAGGCATATGTTAATTTGGGAAATGTTTTAAATGAACTTAATCATTTTGATGAGGCTGTTCACTTTTACAATAAGGCAATAGAGATCAATCCAAACTCTGAACATACTTATAATAATCTTGGCCTTATTCTTTTAGGTAAGGATGATTTTTTGGACAAGGCTGTTAAAAGCTTTGAGAAGGCCATTCAAATTAATCCAAATTTTGCTGCAGCTTATAATAATATTGCTCAAGCCTTTAGAAATCTTCAAAAGCCTGAAAAAGCAGTTGAGAGCTATAAAAAAGCGATTGAAATCAATCCAAGCCTTGTTGTGGCATATAACAATTTAGGCAATATTTTAGCAACTGACTTTAACAAGCTTGATGAAGCTGCCTTATACTTTGAAAAGGCAATTGAAATTAATCCTAATTTTGCAGAGGCATTCAGTAATCTGGGTAATGTAATGAGAGAACTAGATCGTCTTGATGAAGCGCTTAATTTTTATGAGAGGGCAAATAATCTTCAGCCAAACTTAGATAATATTTTAGGAAATATCTTAAGAACTAAAATGGAATTTTGTAATTGGGATAATTTAAAGAGCCTCATTACAGACCTTAAGCAAAAAATCATTAATAATGAAAAAGTTATCAATCCATTCGTACTTTTAGCTTTAATTGACAATTCTGCTTTGCAATTAAAAGTTGCCGAGCTAATGACAAATGTTTATCACCCCAAAAGAAATTTATTGCCAGTTATCGAGAATCATCCAAAAAGCCAAAAAATAAAAATTGGTTATTTTTCTGCTGGTTTTAGTGAGCATCTAACGGCTGAACTTTATGAAATGCACAACCGAGATCATTTTGAGATTCACGCCTTCTCTTTTGGCAAAGCAACTAATGATGAGATGAATCTTCGAATCAAAGCCGGTGTTGACCAATTTCATGAAGTTCAAGCAATGACACATCAAGATATTACAGAGCTTGCGAGATCTTTTAAGATCGATATTGCCGTTGATTTAGCTGGACATACTCTTGAGTCTAGAACGGATATCTTCGCGATGTCCGTTGCGCCAATCCAGCTAAGCTATATTGGCTACCTAGGATCGATGGGCGCCGAGTATTATGATTATTTGATTGCAGACCCCGTTATGATTCCTAAAGAGAGTCAAAAATATTATATGGAGAAGATAGTCTATCTGCCTAGCTTCCAGGTGAATGATTCAAAAGACTTGCCACCCAATATTGTTATGACTCGTAAAGATGTAGGCCTTCCTGATAAAGGCTTTGTGTTCTGTTGTTTTAATAATACTTATAAAATGACGCCTACAACCTTTGATAGTTGGGCAAGAATCCTTAAAGCTGTTGAAGACAGTGTGTTAATAATTTTTGCTAATAATGAACTCTCAAAGGCTAATTTGACAAAAGAGATAAAGAAAAGAGGAGTTGCTGCAGAAAGGCTTATCTTTGGAGATAGTGTATCAAGACCTGAATATTTAGCGCGTTTTAAAGTAGCTGATCTATTCTTAGATACTCAGCCTTATAATGCTGGAACTACAGCCAGTGATGCACTTAAGATGGGTCTTCCTATGCTTACAATAAAAGGAGAGGCTTATCAGGCAAGAATGGGTGCTAGTATAGTTAACGCTCTTAATCTTCCTGAACTTATCACTACCTCATCTAAAGAGTATGAATCCTTAGCTATTGAACTTGCTAAAAATCCAGAAAAATTAAATAAAATAAAAGAAAAGCTCCAAAATAATCTATCTACAGCTCCTCTTTTTGACACACCATTATTTACAAAAAATCTAGAGTCAGCTTATACACAAATGTATGAAAGATATCATAAGGGATTAGAGCCTGATCATATCTTCGTGGAGTAATTAGTTAATGACAGGTCAAAATCAACAAAAAGTACTTTCAAAGGAGCAAATAGATTATGTTATCAATTTGTATTCAAGTGGTCAGTATCAAGATGCAATAGATCAAATAAAAATTCTTAATGAGGCTTATCCTAACGTTCCATTTTTGTTTAATTTAATTGGCGCTTGCTATAAAGAATTAGGTAAGTTAGAAGGTGCAGTTAAAATGTTTGGGACTGCAGTTGATATTAAGCCAGATTATGCAGAAGCATATAAAAATTTAGGTATTACTTTGAGAGGCACTGGTCAATTAGAGGGTGCAGTTAAAAGCTTAAGGAAGGCGTTAGCGCTTGATTCTGGCTATGTTGATGCGCATTATAATCTTGCGATCACTTTAAATGAGCTTGGCCAATATGATGACGCAATCAACAGTTACCAAAAGGCAATAGCTATTAATAGAAACTTTGCAGACGCTCATAACAACCTTGGTAACCTTTTTAAAGATCTAGGTCAAACGGATAAAGCCATAAAAAGTTATATTAGAGCAATAGATATAAGTCCTCAATTTGCGCAAGCTCATAATAATCTAGGTACTGCTTTAGTAGACCATGAAAGGTTTGATGATGCAGTTAAAAGTTACAATAAAGCAATTGAAATTAACCCAAAATTCTATGAGGCGCATAATAATCTAGGCCAAGTTTTGATTGCCCTTGGTCAATTTAAAGCCGGAGTTGATTCATTTAAAAAAGCAATTGACATTAATCCAAGATTTGCTGAAGCCTATTACAATTTTGGTTTAGTGCTTAAAGAATTAAAACATTTTGATGATGCAATCAATAATTTTCATAGTGCAGTTTCAGTTAAACCTGATTTTTTTGAAGCTTTGAATAACATCGGAAGTTGCTTGAGCTTTCTTGGTCGAGTTGATGAAGCTATTAAATTTTATGAAAAGGCATTAATTATTAATTCTGAATATGCTTATGCGCATCATGATCTTGGTAATGCGTTAGTTTCGATTGGCCAATCTCAAGTTGGAGTCAAGTCATTAGAGAATGCAATTAAAATTAATCCAGAATTTGCTGAAGCACATACAAGCCTTGGTAATTTTTTTAAAACTCGAAAACAAAGAGATAAGTCTCAAACATATTATGAAACAGCATATAAAATAAAACCTGATATGGATTTTTTATTTGGTGAGATTTTAAATAATCAAAGAAATCTTTGTGCCTGGCCTGATTTACCTGGCTCACTAATTAAATTGGAAAAAAAAATCATTAATAATGAAAAAGTAATCGCTCCATTTGCCCTTCTTTCATTGGTTGATAGTCCTGAACTTCAAAGGAAGGCTGCAGAAATAAAGGCCAATAGCGACTTTCCAAAAAATTATGATTTACCCATTGCAGATCTTTATCCTAAGCATTCAAAGATTCGTATTGGCTATTTCTCTGGAGATTTTAAGATCCACCCAGTTTCTACGCTCACTGCACAGCTTTATGAAATGCACAACCGAGATCATTTTGAGATTCACGCCTTCTCTTTTGGCAAAGCAACTAATGATGAGATGAATCTTCGAATCAAAGCCGGTGTTGACCAATTTCATGATGTGGACTTGATGTCTCATAAAGATATAGTCCATTTTGTGCGATCACTTGAGATAGATATTGCCGTTGATCTTTCTGGCTATACTGCAAAAGCTAGAACGGATATCTTCGCGATGTCCGTTGCGCCAATCCAGCTAAGCTATATTGGCTACCTAGGATCGATGGGCGCCGAGTATTATGATTATTTGATTGCAGACCCCGTTATGATTCCTAAAGAGAGTCAAAAATATTATATGGAGAAGATAGTCTATCTGCCTAGCTTCCAGGTGAATGATTCAAAAGACTTGCCACCCAATATTGTTATGACTCGTAAAGATGTAGGCCTTCCTGATAAAGGCTTTGTGTTCTGTTGTTTTAATAATACTTACAAGATAACACCTACAACCTTTGATAGTTGGGCAAGAATCCTTAAAGCTGTTGAAGACAGTGTGTTAATAATTTTTGCTAATAATGAACTCTCAAAGGCTAATTTGACAAAAGAGATAAAGAAAAGAGGAGTTGCTGCAGAAAGGCTTATCTTTGGTTTAAACTTAGAGAGAGATGAGTATTTAGCAAGATATCAAGTAGCTGATCTATTCTTAGATACTCAGCCTTATAATGCTGGAACTACAGCCAGTGATGCACTTAAGATGGGTCTTCCTATGCTTACAATAAAAGGAGAGGCTTATCAGGCAAGAATGGGTGCTAGTATAGTTAACGCTCTTAATCTTCCTGAACTTATCACTACCTCATCTAAAGAGTATGAATCCTTAGCTATTGAACTTGCTAAAAATCCAGAAAAATTAAATAAAATAAAAGAAAAGCTCCAAAATAATCTATCTACAGCTCCTCTTTTTGACACACCATTATTTACAAAAAATCTAGAGTCAGCTTATACACAAATGTATGAAAGATATCATAAGGGATTAGAGCCTGATCATATTTATGTTAAGTGATAATGAGTAATTCAAATGATCAATCAATGCCAGATCAAAAGCAAATTGATTCTGTTATAAATCTTTTTTCAAATGAACAATTTGAAGAAGCATTGAATTCTCTAAAGGTTTTAATTAAATTGTATCCAGAGGTTTCACTGCTTCATAATATAAATGGTGCTTGCTATGCTGGTTTAGGACAATTAGCTTCTGCAGTTAAGAGTTATGAGAGTGCAATAAGCCTTGATCCAAGTTACGCTAAAGCATACTTTAATCTTGGAAATGTTCTGCATGAATTAAATCTCCAGGGATTTGAAACAATAGATGAGCCAATTGTAATTTATAAAAAATCAATAGAAATTGATCCAAACTATGCTGAAGCCCATAATAATCTTGGCAATGTTCTAAAAGAAATCGGAAGACTGGACGAGGCAAATGTTAGTTTTAATAAGGCCATCTCTCTTAGACCAGAATATGTTGAAGCACATTACAGTCTTGGTATCGTTTTGTTTGACTTGGGACAACTTGAAGCAGCAGAAAGATCCTACAAAAAAGCATTAACCCTTAATCCAAATTTTCCTGAGGCACATAATAATTTAGGTAATACACTTAATGAAAAAGGAAAAGTAGATGATGCAATTTCTTCATATAAAAGAGCGCTTAAGATTAACCCAGATTATCTAGAGGCTCATAACAACCTTGGCAATATTTATTTAGGAAATAACCAGCTAGGCGAAGCAGTTAAATCATTTCAAAGAGCTTTAGAGATTGACCCACAGAATCCAGCATTGTATAACAATTTAGGCAATTCTTATAAAAAACTTGGACGCAATCAAGACGCCTTAAATTCATATTCAAAAGGACTAACTTACAATCCAGAATACACTGATTTACTCAATAATTTAGGTGTTACTCTAAATGATCTTGGTCAATTTAATGAGGCAATAAAAAGTTATAAAAGAGCGATAGATCTCAAATTAGATTATGCTGAAGCCTATAACAATCTTGGAGTAAGCTATAACAAACTTGGTCAGTCAGATAAGGCTGTTAAATCCTATAATATGGCTCTCAATATCGATCCAGAATATTCTGACGCTTATAATAATCTTGGTGTTGTTCAGAAAAAGCTGGGCCAGGTTAATGATGCAATTGCATCATATAAAAAGGCATTAGAAATTAACCCAAATGATGCTGATACTTTTAATAATTTAGGAATAGCATTTGATGAACATGAGCATTTAAATGATGCAATCCAATCCTATCGTCAGGCTTTATTGATACAACCTGACTTGGCTGAAGCGCATAATAATCTTGGCCATACTCTTTGTAAGCTTCATCATTACAAAGATGCAGCGGAGGCTTATGAAAAAGTGCTTACTATAAAACCAAGTTTGGATTACATTGTTGGAAACCTTGTAAGTGCTAAGATGAATTGCTGTAATTGGAATGATCTAGCCAGTCTTATTAATGAAATCAAGAGCAAAATTATCAATAATGAAAAAGTAATAGAGCCATTTGGACTGATGTCTTTAATTGATGATCCTCAACTACAAATTACTGCTCAAAAACTTAGAATGAATGCCGATCATCCTATTAATAATTTATTACCAAAAATTAGTAGTAATAAAAAACACCAAAAAATAAAAATCGGTTATTTTTCTGCTGATTTTAGAGTGCATCCGGTTTCCTATCTAACGGCTGAACTTTATGAAATGCACAACCGAGATCATTTTGAGATTCACGCCTTCTCTTTTGGCAAAGCAACTAATGATGAGATGAATCTTCGAATCAAAGCCGGTGTTGACCAATTTCATGATGTGGACTTGATGTCTCATAAAGACATTGTTTTGCTTTCTCGTTCAATTCAGATCGATATTGCTGTTGACCTTGGAGGTCTCACGGCTGAGTCTAGAACGGATATCTTCGCGATGTCCGTTGCGCCAATCCAGCTAAGCTATATTGGCTACCTAGGATCGATGGGCGCCGAGTATTATGATTATTTGATTGCAGACCCCGTTATGATTCCTAAAGAGAGTCAAAAATATTATATGGAGAAGATAGTCTATCTGCCTAGCTTCCAGGTGAATGATTCAAAAGACTTGCCACCCAATATTGTTATGACTCGTAAAGATGTAGGCCTTCCTGATAAAGGCTTTGTGTTCTGTTGTTTTAATAATACTTATAAAATGACGCCTACAACCTTTGATAGTTGGGCAAGAATCCTTAAAGCTGTTGAAGACAGTGTGTTAATAATTTTTGCTAATAATGAACTCTCAAAGGCTAATTTGACAAAAGAGATAAAGAAAAGAGGAGTTGCTGCAGAAAGGCTTATCTTTGGAGATAGTGTATCAAGACCTGAATATTTAGCGCGTTTTAAAGTAGCTGATCTATTCTTAGATACTCAGCCTTATAATGCTGGAACTACAGCCAGTGATGCACTTAAGATGGGTCTTCCTATGCTTACAATAAAAGGAGAGGCTTATCAGGCAAGAATGGGTGCTAGTATAGTTAACGCTCTTAATCTTCCTGAACTTATCACTACCTCATCTAAAGAGTATGAATCCTTAGCTATTGAACTTGCTAAAAATCCAGAAAAATTAAATAAAATAAAAGAAAAGCTCCAAAATAATCTATCTACAGCTCCTCTTTTTGACACACCATTATTTACAAAAAATCTAGAGTCAGCTTATACACAAATGTATGAAAGATATCATAAGGGATTAGAGCCTGATCATATTTATATTTAATTCCAAAGCAATCAACTCAAGGAGATATTGTAAAATTAACCAATTTTCTCTGTTAAAAAATGAACATTAATAAAACTTTCCTTGTAACTGGTGGCGCTGGATTTATTGGTTCAGAGTTGATTAGACACCTGATTGAAAATACTGAATATAAGGTAGTAAACATAGACAAACTCACCTATTCTGGTAATTTACAGTCTTTAGTTTCAATTGAGACCAATGAAAATTATATTTTTGAGCATATAGATATTTGTGATGAAAAAGAACTAAAGAGGGCTTTTGAGGTACATAAACCTGATATTGTAATGCACCTTGCTGCCGAATCTCATGTGGACAGATCTATTGATGGACCTAAAGATTTTATTCACACAAATATTGTGGGAACTTTTGTGTTGCTTGAACAAGTAAGAAATTATTGGCAAAAACTTGAAGGAATAAAAAAAGAAGACTTTAGATTTCTCCATGTTTCAACTGATGAGGTCTATGGTGATTTAAATGGAAAGGAGGATTTTTTCACAGAAGAAACTGCTTATGATCCTAGTTCTCCATATTCCGCATCGAAAGCTAGCTCTGACCATTTAGTAAGAGCTTGGTTTCGCACTTACCAACTTCCAGTATTAATTACAAATTGTTCAAATAACTATGGTCCTTATCAATTCCCAGAAAAACTTATTCCACATGTAATTCTTAATGCTATTGAGGGAAAAGATTTACCAATTTATGGAGATGGAAAACAAATTAGGGATTGGTTGTATGTGAATGATCATGTAAGAGCGCTTTTGACTGTCGCTTTAAAAGGTCAGGTTGGGGAAACTTACAATATTGGTGGAAATAATGAGGTTCAAAATATTGATGTTGTAGAAAAAATTTGTGAAATTTTAGACATACTAATTCCAGATAGATTGAATGGGCTAGATTCTTATAGAGACTTAATTACATATGTTCAAGATAGACCAGGACATGATGTAAGGTATGCGATTGACAATACAAAAATTAAAAATGAATTGGACTGGGAGCCAAAAGAGAATTTTAAATCAGGTATGCAAAAAACTGTAGAGTGGTATTTAGATAATTTATTATGGTCTGAAAATATTAAAAATGGAAGTTATAAGCTCGAACGTCTAGGAGTAAAAATATAATGAAAGGTATTATTCTTGCTGGTGGTTCAGGAACTCGGCTTTTTCCTTTAACAAAAGGGATATCAAAGCAATTAATGCCTATTTATGATAAGCCCATGATTTACTATCCACTATCAGTGCTTATGCTTGCAGGTATTCAAGAGGTTTTAATTATCTCAACTCCAGAAGATTTACCAAGGTTTAGGCAGTTATTAGGAGATGGATCTGAAATTGGTATGAAGTTTGAGTATCTAGCTCAACCATCACCTGATGGTCTTGCACAGGCATTTATTTTAGGTAAAGAGTTTATTGGTGATGATAATGTTAGTTTAATTCTTGGAGATAATATTTACTATGGCCATGGTATGAATCAAATATTATCGCAAGCTTTGGCTAGTGTAGAAGATAATAATATGGCCACTGTTTTTGGCTCTCATGTTCAGGATCCAGAGAGATATGGCGTAGTTGATTTTGATAAGCAAGGAAAGGCACTTAGTATTGAAGAAAAGCCTAAGAATCCAAAAAGTAATTATGCAGTTACTGGATTATATTTTTATCCAAATGACGTAGTTGAAAAAGCAGCTGAAGTTTTGCCTTCCGATAGAGGCGAGCTTGAAATTTCTTCGGTAAATCAAATGTTTTTGGAGGAAGATAGGCTTAATGTTGAAATAATGGGAAGAGGTTATGCGTGGCTTGATACTGGAACCCATGAAAATCTTCTTGAAGCATCTACTTTTATTGAAATTATTGAAAGAAGGCAAGGACTGAAGGTCGCTTGTATTGAAGAGATTGCTTTTGAAAAAGGCTATATTGACAGACAAGAACTAATTGCTCTGGCTACTCCACTCTCAAAAAATCAGTATGGTCAATATCTTCTCAGAATAGCTAAGGGTTTCAATTGAAGTTTACACCGCAAGCAATTCCCGATATTATCTTAGTTGAACCAACTCTTCATGGGGATGATAGAGGTTATTTTGTAGAAACCTTTAGACAAGATTTATTCAATAAGGTTGTTGGTAGTAAGATTAATTTTGTTCAAGACAACGAATCCAAGTCGTCAAAAGGAGTCCTTAGAGGTCTTCATTATCAGGTTTCTCCATATTCTCAATCAAAGCTTGTAAAGGTTATTGAAGGAAGTGTGCTAGATGTTGCAGTTGATATTCGAAGGTCAAGTCCAACTTTTGGCCATCATGTTGCTATAGAGCTTTCATCTCATAATAAAAAACAACTTTTTGTTCCTAAAGGTTTTGCCCATGGTTTTGTTGTTTTAAGTGATACAGCGACTTTCACATACAAAGTAGATAGTTTTTATGCGCCAGAGTATGAAAGGAGTATTGTATTTGATGATAAAGATTTAAAAATAAACTGGAAATTAAATCCTGAAGTTTTAAAGCTATCAGAGAAAGATAAAAATAGCCCAAGTCTATCAAACGCAAAAGACTTATTTGACTAGCTAATTATGAAAATTTTGATTACAGGCAAGAATGGTCAATTAGGAAAATCGATTAAAAGATTACTAGATGAAAAATGTATTGATAATCTCAGTTCCTTCAGTTTCATTTTTACTAGCAGAGAAGAGTTAAATCTTGAAAATTTAGAAAATATTCAGTCGTATTTCGTTAGTAATGATATTGATGTTATTATAAATTGTGCAGCATATACTAAGGTAGACCAGGCTGAAGAGGATCAAAATCAAGCTAATTTGATTAATCACAATGCAGTTAGAGAGCTCGCAAAAATTTCTAAAAAATACAAAATAAAACTTATTCATATTTCAACTGATTTCGTTTTTAATGGACATAAGGAAGAGCCCTATACTGAGGATGATGAGCCTTCGCCACTTAATATTTATGGTGAAACTAAATTGGCTGGTGAGTTGGCTATTATTTCAACTATGCCGTTCAATTCGATAATTATCAGAACTGGCTGGGTTTATTCTGAATTTGGTAATAATTTTGTAAAAACAATTTTGAATCTTGCATCAAAAAATAATGCATTAGATATTGTATCTGATCAGATTGGAACACCAACCTATGCTTATGATCTCGCGCATTCAATTTTAAATATTGTTAGTGATGAAAACTTTCTTGAAAATGAAAAGCCGACAGCAATATTGCACTATTCTAATGAAGGTGAATCTAGCTGGTATGAATTTGCTAAAGAAATCATTAGTATTTCTGGGATTAATTGCAATTTAAATCCCATTAAAACGAAAGATTACCCTTTACCTGCAAAGAGACCAAAGTATTCTATCTTGAGTAAGAAAAAAATTTCGCAAGAATATTCTTTAAATATTGATCATTGGAAAGATGCTCTTAAAGCCTGTTTGCAGAATCTATAACCACTTTACTTTTAATGGTTAATTAATATGGAAATACTTCAAATTATTATTCCAAAAAGAATGAAAGATCAAAGAATAGATGCGGCATTGACTGAAATGATTCCAGATTACTCTAGATCTAAGATTATTACTTGGATAAAATCAGGAGATGCATTAATTAACAACAAAACTTTTAAACCAAAAGATAAAGTTAATGGCAATGAAATGGTATGTTTGAAAGTTAAACAAAAAAATAATATCCAATGGCTGCCTGAGAAAATTAATCTAAATATTGTCTTTGAAGATAATGATATTATCGTAATTAACAAACCTTTTGGTTTGGTTACTCATCCTGGTTCTGGGAATTGGAGTGGGACATTGGCAAATGCACTTTTACATTATGATTCTCATTTATCAAGCCTTGATCGAGCTGGAATTGTCCATCGCCTTGATAAAAATACATCTGGACTGATGGTTGTTTCAAAAAATTTAAAGTCACAAAAATTTTTAGTAGAGCAACTTCAAAATCACTCTATTCAGAGAGAATATTCAGCAATAGTTTATGGACATATGATTTCAGGAGGTTCTATTGATGAGCCAATTGGAAGAGATCCTAAAGATAGAGTTAAACAGGCTATTTTGACTAATGGAAAACAAGCAAAAACTCACTACAGGGTTATTGATAGATTTAAAAGTCATACGCATGTCAAAGCCATTCTAGAAACTGGAAGAACTCATCAAATCCGTGTTCACCTATCTCATGTTGGATACCCATTGATTGGAGATCCAATGTATGGTGGGCGAGTTCGTTTTCCAAAAAAAGCTAGTCAGGAGCTTAAAGATGAATTAATTAATTTTCAAAGACAAGCACTTCATTCAAAAAAATTAACTCTTAAGCATCCAGTGACTGGTGAAACTATGACGTGGAAGGCAGATCTTCCAGATGACATGCAAGAGCTTTTAAATATCCTTAAAAAATACGACTCTTAATTGTCAAATAATAAGATATGAACTTATTTCCTAACAATGTTAATTTCCTATCAACTAAGAGATATCAAGATGGTGGTGAAAGCTTAGAAAATTTTGAAAACTTTAATCTAGCTCTTCACGTCAATGATAGAAAAAAGAGCGTACTAGAAAACCGCTCGATTCTTAGAGATTGTTATGGATTGCCATCAGATCCAGTATGGATAAATCAAACACATTCCTCCATTTGTATAGATGCTAATTCAAGTAAAAAAATAGTTGAAGCTGATGCGAGTTTTACTATTAATCCTGGAGTTGTTTGTGCAATTCTGACTGCTGACTGTCTACCAGTGTTTGTTAGTAAAAAAGATGGCTCAATGGTAGGCATTGCTCATGCAGGATGGAAAGGGTTAATTTCTGGCGTAATTGAAAACCTAATTGAATCTTTTCACTGTAATGGAGATGATTTAATTGTTCATCTAGGTCCAGCAATTTCTAAGAACTATTTTGAGGTGGGAGTCGAGATTAAGGACTTGTATTTATCAAAAAATAGTAATTTTGCTCGTTCATTTAGTTTTTACAGGGATAAATATTATCTTGATTTATATGATGCCGCAAAAGTTATACTTGAATCTTTCAATATAAAGTTCATCACTGGAGGTGATAGATGCACCTTTAAAGAGTTGGATGTATTTTTTTCTTACAGAAGGGACGGGATAAACTCTGGCAGGATGGCGCATCTCATTTGGATAAAATAAAGTTAGCTATCAATTAAATTCACTTTGCCGTTCATATTAAATTCTAATTCACCAGTAATTTTATTTGGAAGGTAATAATGAAGTGATTTTTGTTTTCTTTGCTTTTGTTGGACAATGCAGCCACGAACTTCAAATATATCACCCAGCTCAATATCTTCATATCCTGAGTTAAGGCACCTCAGTATTCTTTTATGACCCTCCTCAATATATTGACGAAAATAAAGTTCATCTTCAAAGTCAACTATTACATAAGCCTCATGATGAATTGACATGGAAGGATCAATAATGATAATACAACTCTCACTAAACTCGGGTGACATCATATCACCAATATTTTGAAGTGCGTATGGCTCAGAATTTGAAGCACATGTGGCTTGATAGAGTGTTTTAGAGTCTACTAGTTCTGACATTTGGGACAGTAATAGGTGGCACGCTGGTTTTGAACAATTCGCTTAATTTTACCATTACATCTAATGCATGGCATATCTTCACGATCATATACAGACAAGACTTGTGAAAAATAACCAGGACTCCCGTCAACATTTGAAAAATCATTGAGCGTAGTCCCACCATTATTAATCGCGTCAGTTAAGATTTTTTTTATAGAGTAAGTTAAAGTTAGATAACGACCTTTTGATGTTTTTCCAGATACCCTTTTGGGTGAAATACCAGCTAGAAACAAGCTTTCAGAGGCATAAATATTACCAACTCCAACTAGAACTTTGCTATCCATAATAAATGTTTTAATATTTTTTGATTTTCCAAGAGAGGCCTTATAAAGCACTTCATTGTTAAAATCATAACTTAATGGCTCTGGACCAAGTTCACTCAAAAGTTTTAATTGACTGTCGTTATCTTGCCATAGAATCGAGCCAAATCGGCGTGGATCATGAAAACGAATGCTAGTTAAGTTATCCAACTTTAACTCAAAGTGGTGATGCTTCTTTAATGGCTCTTTTGAAGGAACAACACTCATTGAACCTGACATGCCTAAATGAATAACAAGCTGACCATCACTAAATCCAATTAGAAGATACTTGGCACGCCTTGAAATATTAATAATAGTTTTTTGTTTTAATGTTTTAATAAGATGAGAAGGAATTTCCCAGCGAAGTTTTTTTTTGTATATATGAGCTGTCAAGACCTTCCTATTAACTATTAAAGGTTTAAGTCCTCGCTTGGTTGTTTCAACCTCTGGAAGTTCAGGCACTTATCTATTTTTGTTCATTAACAAGTGCAATTTTTTTAGTTGCACCAAAGTCTGTTTTACCACTTCCTAATTTGGGAATTTCATCAACCATTAAAACTTGAGCAGGGTGATAAAGTGGATTAACTTTAGCATCAGAAAGAAGTTTTTTGAGCTGATTTTTATCTAAATTATTTGTGGCAAGCAGTACAATTTTTTCACCTTTACGCTGATCTGGAAGGCAAGTTGCTGCAATCTCAAGGTCTTTATCATTGCATGCATCAAGTATCTCCTCTTCAACGGTTGTAAGGCTTATCATTTCGCCTCCAATCTTGGCAAACCTTGAGTATCGATCTACAATAGTTAAAAACCCATCTTCATCTAGATGACCTTTATCCCCAGTTCGGTACCACCTGTAACCATCAATTAGCTCAATCACTTCAGCTGTCTTTTCTGGCATTTTAAGGTAGCCTTTCATAATTTGTGGTCCACCGATTAAAATTAATCCATCTTCTCCGGTTGGCAAAGGTTCTAGGGAGTCAGGATCCACAATTCTGAATTCTGTTCCACTAAAAGCTTTTCCGACAGTTCCTGGACGGTTTCTTAATTTATGAGGCGATTCAATATTTGGCAAATTGACAGATGCTCCAGGTGAGGTTTCTGTAGTTCCATAACCTTCATAAACAGGCATCTTAAACTTTGTTTCAAAGCCATCTCTAACTTCTGATCTTAACTTTTCAGCTCCAGCGACAACTAACCTGAGTGATTGAATTGATTCAGAAGTAACTTTTTTACTGATAGTGTACATGCGCAGAAAAGTTGGGGTGCCAACTAGAATTGTCCCAGAGTATTTTTGAATTCCAGATGCTATTGTCGATACATCTTTTGGATCCGCATGACAAACAATGGGAATACCTTCTGAAAGAGGCATAAGGGTGGTTATAGCAAAACCAAAGGCATGAAAGGTTGGAAGTGTTGACATAATGACATCACTATCGACTGCACCTAGTTCTATTGCTGCTTGTTTTGCATTAGCAGCTATATTGGCGTGTGAAAGTTCAACTCCTTTAGGTGAGCCTTCACTTCCACTTGAGAATAAAATAGCTGCAGTATCATTCATTGAAACTTTTTTAAAGTAGCTTTTTTGAATAAAGCTAGCTGGAAATAGGATGGCTTTTAAAAGAGTTCCAAGGCGAGAAAGAGTTGAAATTTCTTCTTTAATATCTTCTAGCATGAGAAGTTTTGACTCAGGAAAATATGACTCTAGATTCATCCCTCTCTCTAGCATCTTATCTAAAAACTTTCTAGAGGTATAGATATGCTTAACTTCTGCTTGCTTTGCAGCAGAATTCAAAGCTTTTTTCCCGGCAGTAAAATTTAAATTGACAAGCGTCTTTCCTAGAGAAAGAATAGCAATCGATGCAATCGCGCCGCCTCCGCTACTTGGCAAAAGAAGCCCAACGTTCTGTTCTGGACTATAAACTTCTATCTTCTTTGAAAACAAGAGAACGCCAGTTAAAAACTTTTTGTGAGATATCTCTACTCCCTCTATATCTGCAACAGCAAAGGCAGTTTTAGATTTCTTTGCGCTTTTAAGCCACGCAACATGAATAGGATCTAATGTAGATGGATAGTCTTGCCATTCAGCAAAAGAAGAAGGGTGATTTGACATAATTAATTAGCCTCCAAGCATCGCTTTTTTTAGGTTTTTTTGTATTGGATTATCTGAAAGAAAGATTCCAAAGAATGCTTTTTTAAAATCCATCCCTTTAATTAATTCTTCAAGTTCAGAGTTTTTTAGAACATTTATTCCCGTCTTAGGGAGATAAATAAATTCATAGAAGTCTCCAGTAGAAACATCTGTATTAAATACAGATGATAACTGTTCCATTTCATTTCTAATTGGATCAGTATTATTCCCCGTTGATTTTTCAAGTCCTTCACTCAAAGCACGTTTCATTGCATCAGCAGTTACAATGGATGAAAGTACATCAATCCGAATAGCCATTGGAGCATCCATATTAATTATCTCTTTGGCATTTGAATTTTTAGTTTCAAGATATAAGCTTCCTTCATAAACTTTCATAAAGAAAATAATTCGAGTTCCTTGACCATTTTTAGTTATTGTATTTCCCTTATAATCTATTTGATCAGGAGCAACTGCTCCGATCGAAGGTGAAGATAAAAATATGCCAAAAATAAAGAATGCAGTAAATATTTTTGTGACAATTGAGTTCATTTTTTTATTTTTTTGATGAAGAGGTTTGATTATAGATATAAAAACTAAAATATAAATACAAAAATGCAATTACTGTAATTATGATTTATCTATAATATAAGCTTTTAATTAAACAATAATATTATGAATCCATTAACTTCTGTCAAAGGCACTATTATTAGTGGCTTTGTTCTTGCTATTCTAGTTGCTTTCTATGTGTCACCTGAAAGTTCAGTTTTTCAAACACGTAATTTTAGTATTTGGCTACACGCTCTTTTTGGAGTGACATGGGTTGGACTTTTGTATTATTTCAATTTTGTACAAGTACCTGCGATGGCTGATGCACTTGCTGATGAAGGTGGTCCAGGTCCAGCAGCTATTGGAAAATATGTCGCTCCAAGGGCTCTTCTTTGGTTCCGTATGGCAGCAGCAGCAACATGGCTAACAGGTGCGTGGGCATTATCTATCTCTCCCCAGTATGGCTTTGTACAAACTTTTATTTTTCAGGCGCCAGCTGGGCCTATGATGAGTCTCGGAGCTTGGATGGGTACAATTATGCTTTTCAATGTTTGGGTTCTTATTTGGCCTAATCAGAAAAAAGTACTCGGTATTGTAGAAGCGAGTGCTGACGAAATTGTAAAAGCAAAGTTTACTGCCGCTATGGCTTCTCGAACTAATGTGGTTTTATCAGTTCCTATGCTTCTTTGTATGGTTGGGGCAGGTCACGGTGGTTACTTGTTCTAATTTTGATGCTAGTATTAAATAAACCGGACTAGTTCCGGTTTTTTATTGTAAGTTTATAAAATTTTGCGAATTTTCAACAAATAAGTTAATAACTTAACAATAACGTCCCAATGGATACTAATATTTAATATAAATAACTAGAATTGAGATTTACAATATTCCATTTAAACTCAATAAAGATAAAGATTTAGATGAAATAAAAGTAAGACTGTTGAAAAAAAACAACTAATTGTATTATTTTTACAATAAATTGTTGACATTGCCTAAAAAGGGCGTTATTATGTGTACATTGTTATTTGTAAAAGTAACAAAAGGGTGTTGGGTAACCAACAATTAAATATTCTAAATGGAGAATAAAATGAAAAAATTAATCGCACTATTTGCGACAACAGCTGTAGCGTCAGGTTCTGCTATGGGTGCTATCGCTTTAAGTGGAACGGCTTCAGTATCGTATGATGATAATGGTTCAGCTGCTTCAGCAACTACATATGACGCTGATTTAGTTATGACTGGTACTGCTGGTGCAACTACTTATACACAATCTATGGATATTGATGGTGGAACTACAAGAACTGTTGGTGTAACTGGTTCTTCACTTTCTACTACTATTGGTCCAATTACTGTTACTGCTGATATGTATGATGAAGATGATGCAGCTACTGTATCAACTACTGGTGGTCTTATTGCTGACAGTGGTGACAACAGAAGTGTAACTGTGAGCTTAGACGCACCTATTGGTGACGCTACTATTGGTTTAGATGACTCTGGTGACGTAACTGTTTCTGGTACTTTCTCAGGTGTTACTGTTTCTCATACGGTACAAGATGGTGCTGACACTACAACTGGTTCAGCTTCAATTGCTGGTATGGATATCACATTGTCTAATGACGCTGGTGCAACTGAGTGGACTATCGGTACAACTGTAGCAGGAACTGCTGTAACTGTTGGTAGTGATAAGTCTGTATCTGCTACATTTGGTGTTACTGGAAACACTGTTGTTGTTTCTCATACTGCTGAGCGTGCTTCTGCAAGTTCAACTACTTCTACTAAGTATGCAACATCACAGAAAGATGCTTATACAACTATTGCTGTATCGCGTGACCTGACTTCAGGTGCTGCTCTATCTGCAACGTATAACACTTTCGACAGTTCACTTACTCTTAAGGCTTCTGTTGCATTCTAAATTCGTTTAGAACAAACAGTTAACTTAATTTAAGTTAGTGTTAAAACCCAGAGCTAGCTCTGGGTTTTTTTTGTCTATTTAAAAAAATATCAACAAAAAAGTTTAAAATATAAAAAAATAAATACCGAATATAATTAATGAAAATACTCCTAAAAAATAGATCACTTTTAAAGATTTCAGGCAAAGATGCTGAAGTATTTATTCAAAATCAATTTACCAATGATATTAATAAATTAGATTATACAAAAGTGCAAATTAATGCTTATTGTCAACACCAAGGTAAAGTTATTGCACTTATTTGGGTGATTCGGATGGATGAAAATTTTCTTCTATCTTTTCCAAATGATTTGCTTGAAAAAATTGAAAGTCGTTTAAAAATGTTTGTGATTATGTCAGATGTTGTTATTGAAAATGTTTCAAGTTTATTCAGTCAAATAGGTTTAATCAATGAATCAAGCCAAAATGAATTTAGGATTAATGATAATTTGGCTTTGTTGATTGAAGACTCTATTAATCATACTGCTGAATTACCTGAAAATGAAATCGCTTGGAATAAGGCTTGTTTTGATTCTTGCCTTCCTGAGATTTATATTAACACTAGTGAAAAACTGGTTCCTCAAATGCTCAATCTTGATATTAATGAAATGGGTGTGAATTTTTCTAAAGGATGCTATCCAGGTCAAGAAGTTGTTGCAAGACTCCATTATTTAGGATCTGCAAAACGCCGCCTGTTTTCTTTTAAAACTGATCATGAAATGCAGGTTGGTGACTCACTCTATTGTTCTTCGTCAAAGACTGCTTTGGCAAGAGGTGATAGATATAAAGGTAGTGGAATTGTTGTATCTAGGGTAAAATATAATTCGTTATTTTATTGCTTAGCTACACTCGATGTGGACTTAATAGATGAGGAGATAACTCTTAATAATGAACATGGGCCTAAACTAGAAAGAATAAATGATGAATAAAATATTACTAATCCTTATAAGCTTTATTCCAAGCTTAAGTGTCGCAGCTTCTACTGCTGAAAATCTTGATTTAACTAAGCATATGGCTGGTTACATTGCTCTAACACTCTTTGTACTGGCATACATATTTGTAATGCTAGAGGAATTTACACACTTGCGAAAGTCGAAGCCTGTAATCTTGGCCGCTGGTGTTATATGGGCAATTATAGGTTGGGTTTATGCCGTAAATGGTATTCCACATGCTGCAGAGGTTGCAGTAAGGCACAACTTTTTAGAGTTTGCTGAGCTATTCCTTTTCCTTCTAGTAGCAATGACTTATATCGAGTCAATGAGAGAGCGCCTTGTATTCGATAAATTAAAAGTTTGGCTTATTTCTAAAAACTTTAGTTACAGACAGCTTTTCTGGCTCACGGGTGTAATTGCATTCTTTATGTCACCAATTGCTGATAATTTGACTACTGCACTTGTTATGGGTGCAGTTGTACTTGCTGTTGGGGCTGGGAATGCCCGATTTATTTCAATTGGATTTGTAAATATTGTTGTAGCAGCCAATGCGGGCGGTGCTTTTAGCCCATTTGGAGATATTACAACACTTATGGTTTGGCAGAAGGGGCTTGTTGATTTTCAGCAGTTTTTTGTCTTATTTTTACCATCAGCGGTTAACTACCTCATACCTGCAGGGTATTATGCATTTTGCAATTAAAAATGAAAAGCCTAAGGCAATTGATGAGACGGTTGATATCAAAACAGGTGGTATTGTAATTACTTTCTTATTTCTATTGACAATTGCTACTGCAGTCAGCTTTCATAATTTTCTTCATTTGCCGCCAGCTATGGGTATGATGACTGGACTTGGCTATCTAATGGTTGTGAGTTACTTTATCAAACGCCAAAATCCAAGTGAAAATAAATCTGAAAAGTTTGATATTTTTACAATGGTATCAAGAGCAGAATGGGACACGCTTCTATTTTTCTTTGGTGTCATAGTAAGTGTTGGTGGACTTGGCTTTATGGGTTATTTAGCTTTAGTTTCTGAAGCGATGTACGTTCAGCTGGGCGCAACTTATGCTAACGTCTTAGTTGGTATCTTATCTGCGATTGTGGACAATATTCCGGTTATGTTTGCGGTCTTAACAATGACGCCAGATATGTCACTGGGTCAATGGTTATTGGTTACATTGACAGCAGGAGTGGGTGGAAGTCTTTTATCAATTGGATCTGCTGCCGGTGTGGCCTTAATGGGCCAATCAAGAGGTTATTATACTTTTGTGTCTCACTTAAAATGGATTTGGGCAATTGCCCTAGGATATGCTGCCAGTATTTTGGTCCATTTATGGATTAATTCAGCACTTTTCGATGTCCCAATCTAACCTCTATATAGATATTGGAAACTCTGCGATTAAATGGCGTACGAGTGATTCAAAAGTTTTTTTAGAGGATATAGAAAATTTTTCAATAACAGCTCTTAACCAGTCCAGCACTGCCTGGTTGAGTGCTGTTGCTCATTCAGATATTGTTCAGGATATTACCACTCATTTTGAGACAATCAATATAATAAAAACTCAAAAGATATTTGGAAATCTTACACTCTCGTATGATGACCCTTCTATGTTAGGCGCAGATCGTTTTTTAGCCATGTTAGGTGCAATAAATCATTTTCCTAATAATCCGCTTTTAGTAATCGATATTGGGAGTGCTATTACCTTTGACGTGATTGATAAAAATGGGCTTCATCATGGAGGCCTCATAATGCCAGGTATCAAAGCCCTTAGGGGGAGTTTTGAGAAGTTTAAAACGAGTGATTTAAGTGTTAGTTTAAAAGGTTATGCAAATAATACTGATGATGCTTGGAAGCAGGGAACCTATTCAATGATGATTAGTGCTATCAATCATCAAATTGAAAGTTTTCAATCTAACTTCTCTGATGGTGTTGTTACTATTTGTGGAGGAAAAGTAAAAGAAATTAAAAAAGAGCTTCCCAAATCTATAGAACTCTTTGATAATTTGGTTTTAGATGGTTTAGAAAGCTATAGCCATTCTATGGGATAATCCAATTAAACATTTAATCCTTAAATAAATATAATGAAAGATCATCGTGTACTATCCGGAATGCGTCCTACTGGCCAACTTCATCTTGGGCATTACCATGGTGTTCTTAAAAACTGGGCCAGGCTTCAAAATGAGTATGATTCTTATTATTTTGTGGCTGATTGGCATGCATTCACAACTCACTATTCTGATAGGATTGATTTAGAAAAAAATGTCTCAGATATGGTTGTTGACTGGTTGGCAACTGGTCTTAATCCAAACACTGCGACCCTTTTTGTTCAGTCTAAAGTCCCTGAGCATGCAGAACTTCATTTACTTCTATCTATGACAACTCCCCTGAGCTGGTTAGAGAGAGTTCCATCGTTTAAAGATCAACAAGAAAAATTAAAATCTAAGGACTTATCTACTTACGGTTTTTTAGGATACCCACTCCTTCAAAGTGCTGACATATTGATTTATAAGGCTGGCCTTGTTCCTGTGGGTGAGGATCAAGTTGCGCATGTTGAGTTCACTAGAGAAGTTGCTAGGCGTTTTAATTATATCTATGGCAGAGAATCTGATTTTGAAGAGAAAGCTGAATTAGCTATAGGCAAAATGGGTAAGAAGCAAGCTAAACTGTATAGAGATCTTAGGAAAGCCTATCAAGAGACGGGAGATGATGAATCACTGGTAAAGGCAAAAGCGCTTCTCGGAGAGCAGCAAAACATTACCCTTGGTGACAGAGAAAGACTGCTAGGCTTTATAGAAGGCTTGGGGAAAATTATACTTACTGAGCCGGAGGCGCTCCTCACGAAAGCGTCAAAAATGCCTGGTCTGGATGGTCAAAAAATGTCTAAGTCCTATAATAATACGATCTCATTAAGAGAGAAACCTGAAATAGTTAAGCAAAAGGTTAATAAAATGCCAACTGATCCTGCCCGAATTAAGTTAACTGACGCTGGTGATCCAAATAAATGCCCTGTTTGGCAGATGCATCAAATTTATTCTCCTGATGAGACGCTGGGCTGGGTAAAGGAAGGATGCACTAAAGCTAAAATAGGTTGTATTGAGTGTAAAAAGCCCATTGTAGACTCTATCAATTCAGAATTAGATCCCATTCAACAAGAAATGACTAAGTATGAGGCCAACCCTAACCTTATTCAAGAAATAATCTTTGAGGGCTCTGAAAGGGCCCGAATAGTGGCAAAAACTTCTATGGAAGAAGTTCGAGATGCTATGGGCATAACCTACTAAATTAAGTTATAAATTCATGGCTGAAAGATTACAAAAACTCATTGCAAATGCAGGGTATGGCTCAAGGCGTTGGGCGGAAAGATTAATTGAACAAGGTAGAATTTCAATCAATAACCAAGAAGCCAAGCTTGGAGATAAAGCCGTTTTAACTGATAAAGTTACCATTGATGGTAGGTTAATAGATCTTCAACGTTATGCAGAGGAAGAAACAAAAGTGCTAATCCTAAATAAACAAGCCGGCGTTATATGCTCAAATAAAGATGAAGAAGGCCGAAAAAGTGTTTTTAATTTTCTTCCTGAGAATACGCGATGGGTTATGGTAGGCCGTTTGGATCTCAACACTTCAGGGCTACTTCTTTTCACTAATAATGGAGATTTAGCGAATAAATTAATGCATCCCAGCTCAGAAATAGATAGAGAGTATGCGGTTCGAGTTTTGGGTAAGGTAGAGAATGAGCATATCAAACAGCTCACATCTGGTTTAGAGTTAGATGACGGTTTTGCAAAATTTCATAGAGTCACTCTTGGAGGGGGAGAGGGCGCTAACCGTTGGTACCATGTGGTTGTTAGAGAGGGCAGAAAAAGAGAAGTAAGACGGCTTTGGGAGGCGTTAGATTTTAAAGTTTCTCGACTTATTAGAACAAGATTTAGTGATATACGTTTGCCAGAAAATTTGCGTGCAAATCAATCAGAATATCTTAAACCAAAACAAGTACAAGCACTGCTCAAGTCAGTGAATTTACAGAGTTAAATCAGTGCCTTTTTAGGAGCGTTTAATTTACATTTACAATGGATTATCATTCTTGATAATCCTTATGTGTCAAGTATAATGGCGTTTTAGATAGAAATAATATATCCTGGAATGTCTGACTACAAAAACACCTTAAACTTGCCTGCTACTGATTTTCCAATGAAGGCTAACTTGGCAAATCGAGAAGGGTCTTTCCTTAAAGA
This sequence comes from Candidatus Pseudothioglobus singularis PS1, assembly GCF_001281385.1. Classification (NCBI taxonomy): domain Bacteria; kingdom Pseudomonadati; phylum Pseudomonadota; class Gammaproteobacteria; family Pseudothioglobaceae (SeqCode); genus Pseudothioglobus (SeqCode); species Pseudothioglobus singularis (SeqCode). The sequence goes on along the minus strand of NZ_CP006911.1, from coordinate 1,230,399 downwards.
TTGGCAAGACAAAGATATTCATCAACAAATTCGTCAAAAATTTAAAGGTAAGCCACTATTTGTTTTGCATGATGGCCCCCCTTATGCAAATGGCGACATTCACATTGGTCATGCTGTTAATAAAGTCCTTAAAGATGTTATTGTAAAAAGCAAAACCCTGTCGGGTTTTGATGCCCCTTATGTCCCTGGCTGGGATTGTCATGGTTTGCCAATTGAGCATATGGTTGAAAAAAAGAAAGGAAAGGTTGGCCATAAAATTTCAGCTGACGAGTTTCGAGCTGCTTGCAGAGAATATGCAGATAAGCAAATTGAAAAACAAAAAGTTGATTTTAAGCGTTTAGGAATTTTTGGAGATTGGGATAATCCCTACTTAACCAAAAATTTTAAATATGAAGCTGATATTGTTCGTGCACTTGGAAAAATTGTAAAAAATGGCCATCTTGCTAAAGGCTTTAAGCCAGTTCATTGGTGTACAGAGTGCTCATCTGCACTCGCTGAAGCTGAAGTTGAGTACAAAGATAAAGGCTCTGATACGGTTGATGTTGCCTTCAATGTCATTGGTGATTTTTTTGGAAATGATAAGCCTGTCGCTCTTATTATTTGGACCACAACGCCTTGGACACTTCCAGCCAATGAAGCTGTTTCACTTCATCCTGATCTTGATTATGCTCTAGTTGATGTCGGTAAGTCCCTCTATATTTTGTCTGATGATTTACTTGAATCTTCTCTTGAAAGATATGGAGTCAAAGACTTCAAAAAATTAAGTAAAAAATATAAGGGCTCTGAACTTGAGGGGCTTATGCTTCAGCATCCATTTTATGACAAACAAGTCCCAGTTATTCTTGGAGAGCATGTAACCACTGAAACAGGAACTGGAGCTGTTCACACTGCGCCAGCTCATGGTCAGGATGACTATGTGGTTGGCTTGCAATACAACCTTCCTGTAGAGTGTCCAGTAGATGGAAGAGGTGTATTCATAGATTCTACTGAGGGCGTTGCAGGAGAATTTATTTTTAAGGCTAATGCAACGATTATAGGACTACTTGAAAGCCATGGTACGTTGGTCAAACATGAACCTATTACCCACTCATATCCGCATTGCTGGAGACATAAAACACCAGTTATTTTTCGCGCAACACCTCAATGGTTTGTCTCAATGACGCAAAAAAACCTAAGAGATAAGGTTAACGATGAAATACTGAATGTTAAGTGGATTCCAAATTGGGGGCAGAAACGTATTGAATTAATGGTTGGCAATCGGCCAGATTGGTGTATATCGCGTCAAAGATATTGGGGCTCTCCAATTACCTTATTTATAAATAAAAATACTGGAGAGTTGCATCCTGAAACTGACAAATTGTTTGAAGTTGTTGCTAAAAAAATTGAGCTTGATGGAATTGAGGCTTGGTTTAAACTTCAGGTAGAGGATGTATTAGGCTCTGAAGCCAAAGATTACGAGAAAACGACTGATACTTTAGACGTTTGGTTTGATTCCGGTGTGAGTCATTATGCCGTTTTAAAGGCAAGCAGTTATTTAAGCGATGTGGCTGATATGTACCTTGAGGGATCGGATCAGCATCGTGGATGGTTCCAATCTTCTCTTTTAACCTCTTGTGCGATTAATGAAAGAGCGCCATACAAGCAGGTTTTAACTCATGGCTTTACCGTGGATCAAAATGGACACAAGATGAGCAAGTCTCTTGGCAATGTGATTCCTCCACAAAAGGTAGTCAACTCTTTAGGCGCAGATATATTAAGACTATGGATTGGAAGTACTGATTACTCTGGAGAGATGACGGTTTCTGATGAAATTCTAAATCGAAGTGCAGATAGCTATAGAAGAATTAGGAATACTATGCGCTTTATGCTTGCAAATATGCAAGGCTTTGATCCAAAGCATGATTTAGTTGATATGAATAACATGCTCGTTCTTGATCGGTGGATTGTGGCAAAAACGCATGATTTACAGCAACAAGTTATAAACGAGTACGATAATTATAATTTTCACTTTGTTATGAAAGCTATCCTTAATTTTTGCACTAATGATTTAGGTGGTTTTTATTTGGATGTCATTAAAGATAGACAATATACGACTCAAACTGACTCTCTGGCGAGACGATCTGCTCAAAGTGCACTTTTTCATATCTCTCATGCAATGGTTCGATGGTTATCACCCATCCTCTCATTTACTTCAGAGGAAATATGGCAATTTTTGCCTGGAGCTAGCAATGAAAGTGTTTTCCTTCAAACCTGGTATGAGGGTCTAGAGGGGAATTTTGATAATCCTGTGATTGAATCTTCAAGAGATATTAATACGCATTTAAGAAAGGAGCTTGAAGAGATGAGGCGAAATAAAGTTATAGGATCCTCTCTTGATGCCGAAGTAGATATTTATTGTAAAGATGAAGATTATCAAAACTTGTTAGGTCTTAAGGATGAGTTAAGATTTATCTTTATCACTTCTGAAGCAAGGGTTAATGAATTATCAAGCAAACCATCAGATGCAAAAGAGATTAATAGCTCAATCGCAATTAAAGTTTACAAAAGTCAACATCAAAAGTGTGTTCGTTGTTGGCATCATCGCCCAGAAATTGGTCAAAACAAAATGCATAATGATTTATGTGACAGATGCGTTGAGAATGTCTCAGGTAAGGGCGAAAAAAGGGTGTTTGCTTAATGACAGGTCATCCAAAAATTCTCAATGTTGAGCTTGGCTCAAAATCATACCCCATATTTATTGGCAGCGAACTATTGACTCAAAAATCTTTTATTACTGATCATATTCATGGTCAGCAGGTCATGATTGTGTCCAATACTACCGTGGCGCCTTTATATTTAGATCAAGTTGCTAGGCAGTTAGATGAATACAATGTTGAATTCATCATATTGCCAGATGGGGAGCAATACAAAACCCTAGAAACTGTTAATACCATTTTTGATGCTCTTTTAAAGTCAAAGTTTGATAGAACTTCAACTCTTATTGCGCTTGGTGGAGGAGTGGTTGGTGATATTACTGGCTTTGCGGCAGCTTCATATCAAAGAGGGATTAACTTTATTCAAATCCCTACGACATTATTGTCTCAGGTAGACTCTAGTGTTGGAGGAAAAACTGGCGTAAACCATGATCTAGGTAAAAATATGATAGGTGCTTTTTTTCAACCAAAAGCAGTCATTATTGATGTGAATACCTTAGACACCTTGAATGATCGAGAATTTTCTGCAGGAATGGCTGAAGTCATCAAGTATGGGCTTCTTGGCAATGCTGATTTTCTCTCAATGATTGAAGAGAATATTGAATTGATTATGAATAGGGACAAAGACTTAATAACAGATGTAATCTTTCGCTCATGTGAGGATAAAGCTCAAATTGTAGCCTTAGATGAATTTGAAAATGGAAAGAGGGCGTTATTGAATTTAGGCCATACTTTTGGACACGGTATTGAGAATACTTTTGGGTATGGAGTATATTTGCATGGTGAAGCAGTCTCTATTGGTATGCATATGGCTGCAATGCTGTCAATGCTTGAGGGAGATTTATCTAAAGAAGATATCAATCGAATTCAAAACTTACTATCAAAAGCTAATCTGCCCACAACAATCAAAAAATCTATGGATAGTGAATCCTTAATTAAGGCAATGTCATTGGATAAGAAATCCATTGATGGCAATATACGATTAGTTCTTCTTAAGAGTATTGGCGATTCGTTAATTACGGGTTCTTACTCAAAAGAAAATTTTAATACAGTTGTTTCAAATTTTTGTCACTAAAGTAATTTAAATATGTCACTAGATAAAAACAAAGTTAAAGAAATCGCTTTTTTAGCAAGATTAAGTATTCAGGACTCAGAGCTAGAGCAAAGCACTCAAGAGCTTAATAATATTCTTGGTCTAATGGATCAACTTGGTGAGATAGATACTGGAGACGCAGAACCCATGGCACATCCATTAGATATGTCTCAACGCCTTAGGGAGGATCAGGTGATAGAAGATGATTTATCTGAAGAATTTCATGAGATTGCTCCTAAGACTGGAAATAATCATTTTTTGGTTCCAACTGTAATTGAATAATGATGCATAATCTAACTATTGCTGAGCAAATTAAAGGGCTAAAAAATAGAGATTTCTCTTCTTTAGAGCTCACTCAGCACTATCTAAATCGAATTGATAATTCAAATTTAAATGCTTTTATATCGGTCACCAGTGATCAGGCTATCAATCAAGCAAAAATGGCAGATTCAATATTAGCTAAAGGAAATGCTGCAAGTCTTACTGGAATACCTTATGCGCATAAAGATATTTTTTGTACAAAGGGCATAAAAACCAGTGCAGGGTCTAAGATGCTAGACTCTTTTATTTCGCCATATGATGCAACCCTAAGTGATAAGCTAAACTCTAAAAATATGGTTATGCTTGGTAAAACTAATATGGACGAGTTTGCGATGGGCTCATCCAATGAAAATTCATATTATGGACCTGTAAAAAACCCATGGGATCCAAAAAAAGTGCCTGGCGGCTCTTCAGGAGGCTCTGCTGCTGCTGTTGCATCTCGTATTTCTCCCTTTGCTACTGGAACAGATACAGGTGGGAGTATTCGTCAACCGGCTAGTTTATGTGGCATAACAGGACTCAAGCCAACCTATGGTAGGATTTCTCGTTATGGAATGATAGCTTATGCTTCGAGCTTGGATCAAGCAGGTCCAATGACGAGAACAGCTGAGGATTCTGCAATTATTCTAAATGCAATGGCTGGTTTTGACTCAAAAGATTCGACTAGTGCTAATATATCAGTACCTGATTACACTCAAAATTTATCAAAGTCATTAAAAGGACTTAAGATTGGACTGCCAAAAGAATATTTTTCAAAGGGTTTAGACAAGGGTGTTGAAAAAGTAGTGATGAATGCTATTAATGATTATGAGGCTATGGGAGCTGAGATTATTGAAGTGTCATTGCCGAATTCAATTCATGCCATTCCTGCTTACTATATTGTTGCCCCATGTGAGTGCTCTTCAAATCTATCAAGGTTCGACGGCGTTAGGTATGGATACCGATGTGACGATCCGAAAGATTTAAATGATCTCTATTTGAGATCTCGTTCTGAAGGCTTTGGTGATGAGGTCAAAAGAAGAATTATGATTGGCGCTTATGCACTATCTGCTGGATATTATGATGCTTATTATCTTAAAGCTCAAAAAGTCCGTAAGCTCATAAGTGAAGATTTTAAAGTAGCATTCAAAGAAGTTGATGTTGTTATGGGTCCCGTTTCTCCTACAGCAGCCTTCGATTTAGGCTCTGTTAAAGATCCCGTATCTATGTATTTGGCAGACATCTATACGCTCTCAGTTAATTTAGCAGGACTTCCAGGCATGAGTATTCCTGCTGGATTTTCAGATAATTTACCTGTTGGTCTTCAATTAATTGGAAACCATTGGTCTGAAGAATTATTACTTAATACTGCACATCAGTTTCAAATGGTAACTGATTGGCATAATGCATCTCCAGTTGAGTAATGAGGAGCTATTTATGACATGGGAAACGGTAATTGGGCTTGAAATACATTCACAGTTAAAAACTAAATCAAAAATTTTTTCTGGTGCATCTACCGCCTTTGGCGCAAAAGCAAACACGCAAGCATGTGCCGTTGATCTTGGTTACCCTGGGGTTCTTCCGGTTCTTAATCAGGAGGCCGTTAAAATGGCTCTCAGGTTTGGTTTATCTGTCAATGCAACGATAAACAAGCACTCTATTTTTGCTCGTAAGAATTATTTTTATCCAGATCTTCCAAAGGGTTATCAAATTTCACAATTTGAAATTCCAATCGTTGGAAATGGAGTCATAGATATCTCTTTAGAGAATGGTGAAAACAAAATAGTCGGAATTACTCGCGCTCACCTTGAGGAGGATGCAGGAAAATCAATTCATGATATGTATGATGAATATACAGCAATCGATTTAATTCGGGCCGGCACTCCTTTACTAGAGATTGTATCAGAGCCTGATATGAGTAGTGCAAAGGAAGCAGTTGCTTATGCTAAGAAAATACATGCTTTGGTTCAATACATCGATATTTGTGATGGTAATATGCAGGAAGGATCTTTTCGATGTGATGCAAATGTCTCAGTTCGAAAGCACGGTGATAAGCTTGGGACTCGAGCAGAACTTAAAAATATAAATTCATTTAAATTTTTAGAAAAAGCAATCAATCTTGAAGTAGAAAGACAGATTGACATCTTGGAGGAGGGGGGTTCAGTAGTTCAAGAGACAAGGCTTTATGATTCAATTAAAAATGAAACCAGATCCATGCGCTCTAAAGAAGAAGCGAATGACTACAGGTATTTCCCAGACCCCGATCTTCTTCCAGTAGATGTTAGTGATGAACTCCTCTTAGACATTAAAAAATCACTTCCCGAATTGCCTACTGAAAAGAAATTAAGGTTTGTTGATAAATTGGGTTTGAGCGCATATGATGCCGAAATCTTGACCTCTCAAAAAGAGGTCGCAGACTATTTTGAAACAATAATCAATAAAGGCGCAGATGCTAAGCTCTCTGCTAACTGGGTCATGGGTGAGCTCTCTGCAGCTCTAAATAAAAACCAAGTCGAAATTAATAATTCTCCAATATCTTCAAATGAATTATTTGTGTTAATCTCAAGAATTACTGACAATACAATCTCTGGGAAAATTGCTAAAGATGTCTTTAAGCTGATGTGGGAAGGTAATGGAAGTGTTGATGAAATTATTGAGAAGCAAGGTCTTAAGCAAATGACTGACTCCAGTGCTCTAGAGTCGATCATTGACGATATAATTTCTAACAATCTCAGTCAAGTTAAGCAGTTTAAAGATGGAAATTCCAAGCTTCTAGGTTTTTTTGTTGGCCAAGTCATGAAGGCTACACAAGGAAAGGCAAACCCTAAACAGGTCAACCAAATATTAAATGAAAAACTCTCTTAAATTTAAGGATTTAGGTGCTGATTTCTTTGCACATATCCAAACTCAAAGACTTGAAAATCCCTCTTTAATCCATGTCAATCAAAATTTAAAGCAAGAATTAAACTTGAGTATAACGGACCAAGAGTTTTTAGAGATTTGCTCTGGAGATAAGCAGTTAGGTCAAGAACGTCCAATATCCACTGTTTATGCTGGCCACCAGTTTGGCTACTTTGTACCTCAACTTGGCGATGGCCGCTCGTGCCTGATTGGAGAATTAGAGGGTAATGAATTATCATTAAAAGGCGCTGGAACTTCTCCATTTTCTCGGGGTGCTGATGGTCGTGCAGTTCTTCGGTCAAGCATCCGTGAATATCTATGTTCTATTGCGATGCAGGGTCTAAATATCCCTACAACAAAGGCTCTAGCAATTGTTACTAGTAGCTCAGAAGTCTATAGAGAGCATGTTGAATCTGCTGCTATTGTAACGCGGGTGGCTGAAAGCCATATTCGATTTGGACACTTTGAATATTTTTCGTCCCTAGGACAAAATGAAAATGTTAAAAAATTAGCTAATTTTGTAATAAAGTACTACATGCCAGATGTTAAGCAAGGTGATTACTTGGGTATGCTTCGTGAGGTTATTCAGTCTACCGCAATAATGATTGCAAGGTGGCAAGCTCAGGGCTTTTCTCACGGCGTTATGAATACAGATAACATGTCTATTTTGGGTTTGACTATTGACTATGGGCCATTCAGTTTTATGGAGGCCTATGATCCAGGCTTTATTTGTAATCATTCAGATACGCAGGGTCGATATTCCTTTGAGAGGCAGCCATCTGTTGCATTATGGAACTTGCATCGACTTGCAGATACCCTAAAAACACTTATAGAGGAAGAGCAGTTAAAAGAAGCGCTATCAATGTATGAGAAAATCCTAGTCAAAGAATATTCTTTACTAATGAGAAATAAATTTGGCTTTGCTGTCCAGGATGAAAGTGATAATGCCATAATCAATAATTTTTTAGAACTCCTTTATACGAATAAAAAAGATTATCATCAGTCAATCCGACTACTTTCAAATGATGATCAAAGCTCTTTAGGTAAGGCATTTGATCCCTGGTTTAAAGACTATCGTAAGCGCCTAAAGATTGAAACAGAAGATCCAAGCCAAAGACGTGCCTTGATGAATAAGGTAAACCCAAAATATATTCTAAGAAATTATTTAGCTGAAGTGGCGATAAGAAGTGCAGAAGATCAAAATGAATATGCTGAGATTGATTCTCTTTTTAAGCTTCTTAGAGCGCCCTTTGCAGAGTATGAAGGCTATGAGTCATACGATAGTGAGACACCAGAATGGGCTCAAAATCTTGAGTTAAGTTGTTCATCTTAAGATGACTAGGGCGAACTGAAACCAGCTTAAAAGAAATTCAACCACAGGCCTTACTAAATAGTTAAAGCCCCCTAAAAACATTAGGCCCAGGAGAATATAAAGACCATACTGCTCTAATTGATTGTATTGATATGATAGTCGATTAGGCAATAAGGCGCTAATAACTCTAGAGCCATCCAATGGGGGAATAGGTAAGAGATTGAATACAGCAAGAACACAATTCACAAGTATTCCTACACGGCCCATTTCAATTAATACTGGTATATTCATATTGATTGCAATAATCATTATTATTAGCCAGCCAATAGCCATCAATAAATTAGCACCTGGCCCAGCCAATGCAACCCAAATCATTCCAGATTTTCCAGATCTTAGCGCATTAAAATTAATGGGGACTGGTTTAGCCCATCCAAAGATAAAACCAGAAGATGAAAGTAATAGAACGAGTGGAATAGCAATGGTGCCTATAGGGTCGATGTGTTTAGTTGGATCTAGGGTAACTCGCCCCATCATTCTTGCAGTATGATCACCTAATTTACTTGCGACCCAGCCATGAGCTGCCTCATGAAGTGTGATTGCAAAAACCAATGGAATAATATAAATTAATAAAGTTTGAAAATCAGGCATTAGGTAAAATCGAATTATTTATTGATATAAACTCATTTTATATGAAAAGCAGTGATTTTTTAATCTCTACAGTGAAAGAGGCGCCTAACGATGCCCAAATCATATCTCACCAATTAATGATAAGAGCTGGCCTCATATCTAAATTAGCGTCTGGTCTTTATTCTTATCTACCTATTGGTTTGAAAATTATTCATAAAGTTGAAAAAATCATAAGAGAGGAGATGAACAAATCAAAGGCATTAGAGTTATTGATGCCAGTTGCACAGCCCGCTGAGCTATGGCAGGAATCAAAGAGGTGGGAGGAGTATGGACCTGAGTTGCTTCGTTTTAAGGATAGGCATGAAAGAGATTTTTGCATGGGCCCAACACATGAGGAAGTAATTACCAATATAGCTAAGCAGTATTTAAGAAGCTATAAGCAGCTTCCTATCAACTTTTATCAAATCCAAACAAAATTTAGAGACGAAATAAGGCCTCGTTTTGGTGTTATGCGCTCCAGAGAGTTTATTATGAAAGATGCTTACTCCTTTCATATAGATGAAAAATCACTAGGTGAGACATACCAAGTTATGCATCAGACTTATTGTAATATTTTTGACAGATTGGGTTTGGATTATAGACCTGTTTTAGCTGACTCTGGAGCTATTGGCGGTGACAGCTCTCATGAGTTTCATGTGCTTGCTGAGTCAGGTGAGGATGCCATTTGTTTTTCTGATGGCTCAAGTTATGCTGCCAATATTGAAAGGGCTGAAACGCTTCCTTTAGGCAAACCTCATGCCCCCCAACAAGAATTAGAAATTGCTCATACACCCGGAGTCAAAACAATTGATGATGTCTGCAATTTGTTAAAAATTAGTCCACAAAAAACAATAAAAACGCTGATTGTTGATGGAACTAATGATAATCTTATTGCGCTTGTTTTGCGAGGCGATCATGAGCTTAATGAAGTGAAAGCAGCTAAGTTGGAAGGTGTTAAAAATCCACTGCAAATGGCCGAAGAGGGTAAAGTTCTTAAGCAGTTAGGCTGCTCTTTTGGATCTATTGGAGTTGTAAATCTGGATATTCCAATCTTTGTCGATTACGCAGCGGCCCATTTATCAGACTTTGTATGTGGCGCTAATAGAGATGATGATCATTACATCGGAGTCAACTGGGGAAGAGACTCGAAAAAGATTATTGCTTCCGATTTACGTAATGTTGTTCCTGGAGATCCATCGCCTGATGGAAACGGCAAGATAGAAATTAAAAGAGGTGTCGAGGTTGGCCATATTTTTCAGCTTGGAACTAAGTATTCAGATTCTATGAAAGCTAATGTAATTGGTGAAGATGGAAAGGCAGTCAATATGAATATGGGTTGTTATGGAATTGGTGTAACTCGAATTATCGCAGCGAGTATTGAACAAAATAATGATGATAGAGGTATTATTTTTCCGCAAGCAATCGCTCCATTTGAGCTAATTATAGTCCCAATAAATTACAATAAATCATCTCGCGTTAAAGAGTTAGCAGACCAGCTTTATATGGACTGTGTAGATCAAAATATTGATGTTTTAATTGATGATCGTAAAGAGAGACCTGGCATTATGTTTGCGGACTCTGAACTTCTTGGCATTCCTCATCGCCTCGTAATCAGTGATACTCATGCTGATAATGGGAAAATAGAATATAAATCTAGAGTGCATCCTGATAAAGTAGAAATTGACTTTAACGAGGCAGTTAGTTTTATTATTAACAAGCTTGATTAGTGATTTTTCTACAATACCTCTTGCCGCAGCACCTCTTATCGAGGTTGATGTTTCGATTTGCAAGAATCAAGACCCCATGGTTAAAAAATAGTTTTACTAGTTGGTTTGTTGCTACCTATAAAGTTAATTTGAGTGAAGCTGAGAGAGAAAATGTTAAAGATTATGAACACTTTAATGATTTTTTTACAAGATCCCTTAAAAAAACCTCAAGACCAATCTCAAGCTTGCCAGTTATTTCACCAGTAGATGGTGTTGTTTCACAGGCTGGAAAAATTAACAAGTCTGAGATAGTCCAAGCTAAAGGTAAAAAATACTCAGTATCCGCTTTACTTGATGATAAATCTATCGATACTGCTTACTTTAATAGCTTTACGACAATTTATTTATCACCAAAGGATTACCACCGTATTCATATGCCCTGCGATGGTGACTTAGTTTCGATGAAGTATATTCCAGGTTACCTTTTTTCAGTGAACCAGAGAACTGTTAATGTTATAGATCAAGTTTTTGCCCGTAATGAAAGGTTAGTCTGTTTTTTTAATACTGAATTTGGTGAGATGGCTTTTATATTGGTCGGTGCAATTTTTGTTGGGTCAATGCAGACTTCGTGGGAGGGACAAATAACGCCTCCATACTCTAAATCAGTTAAATACTATAATTATATGGATCAGAAAATTCGACTAGAAAAAGGGGATGAGTTGGGTCGCTTCAATATGGGTTCAACTGTAATTATTCTTATGCCAAATGACTTTCCCAACTTAAACCTTGAGGAAGGCCAAGCGCTTAAGATGGGGCAATCTATTACTTAAAAACTATTTTGCTTCAAGTTCGGTCATTGATTCAATCTGACCCTCAAACTCTCTCAAGCGTTTGTAGACACTGGCAAGTTCAATAATAGTAGGCCATGAATTAAATAAATATTGAAGAGAGCCCTCTACTCTTCCAAAAGCCCTTATTATTTGCTGCATAACTCCTAAAGTCATTACTCCCGCAACTATTGCAGGTGCAAGAACAATGTATGCAACTAAAACATTAACTTGAAGATAAGCTAATCTACCAATATTAAAATACAAATAATACAAATAGCTCTTATAGTGAATGAGCCTTACACCCTCAAAAAGTTCATTAAGTGTCTTTGGCCTAACGGTTCCATCATCTTCCGCGATTACGAGAACTTTTCGATAGGCAGCCTCTCTTTTTTGAAGGTCATACTCAATACCAACAAGTCTTAATACCCATGCTAATCCGATCATCAGGAGTGTTCCACCAACTGCCCAGATTAATGCACCAGTCACTAGGCCATACTCCCAGTCACCGAACCATAAAATAGGAATACCAACTGACAATCCCATTAATAATGGGAAATACTCAATGAGTACCATGATAGATTCAATAAGACTGGTTCCCAAGCCTTCCATAATTCTAGAGAATCTGATGGTATCCTCTTGAACACGCTGTGATGCTCCTTCAATGGTTCGTGCTTTATCATAGACGCTATGATAAAACTCAACCATCGACGCTCGCCATCTAAAAAGGAAGTGCGAGGTTAGAAATGAAGTTGCAAGGCCTAGAACAATCCACATAGCCGCAAGTTTTGCAAAACTCCAGAGACCACCCATATACTCGTCCATTGTTATTGCGTTAGGCTCAGCAAGAGCTTTTTGAATCATGTCATAAAATCCACCAAACCACTCATTGATCTGAACATCAATTTGTACAGAAAGCCACAATGAAGTTAGGATGACTGCTGAACCAAGATAAGCCCAAAGAAACCATTTTTTTTGCGTAAAGAATTTAAACATTTAATGTCCTTTTATTTGATATTGCTGATTTAAAATTTAGATAATACCTAATTTATTTTTGTGATTTTAACTAGTTTGATGCCCTGTTTACTAACCTGAATAATTTCAATGATTAGTGAGTCAATTTTTAGAGATAAATTGTGCTGAGGAAAGCTTTGAAGCTGCTCTAAGATTAACCCATTAAGCGTTTTTGCACTATCAAAAGGTAATTTGACATTGAGCTCTGTGTTTATCTCTCTAATGCTCACTCTCGGGTCAACTAAATAGCTTCCGTCACTCTGAATCTGAATTTCCTCAATAGTTTCCCCCTGAGACGATGTAAATTGTCCAACTATTTCTTCAAGAATGTCATCCAAAACAACCATTCCTTTAACCTCTCCATATTCATCAACAACTATTCCTAGCCTTCTTTTTTGTTTTTTAAAGTGTTCTAGTTGTTGGGATAAAGAGGTGCCTTCAGGAATAAAATAAGGTTCTCTAATACATTCTTTAATTTTACTAAGATTAATTTCTTCTTTGGCATAGATATTGAGTATATCTCTCATATGTATTGTTCCAATAATATTGTTTTCTGATCCTTCAAAAAGAAGTAGACGGTTGTGTTGAATTCGTTTAAATTGCTCAAATAATTCTTCATCATCATTGGCATCGGCACTAACTAACTCATGGTGCGGAATCATAATATCCTCAACTTTAACTTTTTCAAGATCAATAATATTGAGCAACATGCTCTGATAATTCTTTGACATTTGCGATTTTGAATCTTTGACAGCCATTCTGAGCTCTTCAGAATTTAAAATATCTTTACTAACATTTTTAAGTCCAAGTAGCTTTAAAATAAATTTAGAGATGATCGATATTAGATAGATTAGAGGCTTGAAAATTTTTATCAGTATCTCTAATATCCAAGACGCAGGTAATGCAATTTTTTCAGGATTTTTGGCTGCAAAAGTCTTTGGCGTATTTTCTGCAAATACTAGAATGACCAAAGTCAGAACTAATGAGGCAACGATGACTGAGCCCTCTCCAAATAATTTTAAAGAGAGAAGAGTTGCAATACTTGCTGCAAGTATGTTGACAAAGTTATTGCCAAGTAAAATACCTCCAATCAAGTAATCAATTTTGTTTAGAAGTTTCTCTACTCTTTTGGCTTGAGCATTATTCTTTGCACTTAGAGCTTTGAGTCGATAGCGATTGAGCGCCATCATCGAAGTTTCTGATGCGGAAAAGAATGCCGAAGCAATAATAAGAATAAAAAGTATAAAACTTAGCCAAAAAGTCGACAGTGATTCCAATCAGTCACCCAAAATAGTCAATGAGGTTATATTTTAACCTTAAATCAACTTAATGGACTAAAACAAGCAGGTATGCCTACTATCGTAAATTATCAAAAGCATTAAGGCCAGGATAGACCGCCATGCTTCCTAATTCCTCTTCAATCCTGAGAAGGCGATTATATTTCGCTAATCTGTCAGAGCGAGACAAGGATCCTGTTTTAATCTGACCACAACTTGTCGCAACTGCCAGATCAGCGATTGTTGTATCTTCAGTTTCACCACTTCTGTGCGACATCACACACGTGTAATTTGCCTCAAGCGCCATCTTCATCGCGTCAAACGTTTCAGTAAGCGTACCAATTTGATTTACTTTAATAAGTATTGAGTTTGCGATATTATTATCAATTCCTTTTGCAAGAATCTCACTATTAGTTACAAAAAGATCATCACCAACCAGTTGAACAGAATTTGCCAATCTATGAGTAAGCATTTCCCAGCCCTCCCAGTCATTTTCATCCATACCGTCTTCAATTGAGATAATTGGGTATTTTTTGACCCATGATACAAGATAATCAACAAACTCACTATTTGTTAACTTTAAACCTTCTGATTTTAAATTGTAAGTTCCATCTTTATAAAACTCAGAGCTTGCTGCATCAATGCCAATAAAAATATCTTTTCCAGGAGTATATCCAGCACTTTTAATTGCCTTAATAATGACCTCTAGCGCTTCTTCATTAGATTTCAAATCAGGTGCAAAGCCGCCTTCATCACCCACAGCAGTATTAAGCCCTTTTTTATCAAGGACAGCTTTTAAATGATGAAAAATTTCAGTGCCATACCGAAGCGCCTCTTTGAAGCTGGGAGCACCTGCCGGAATAATCATAAATTCTTGAATATCAACACTATTATTGGCATGTTCACCTCCATTAATAATGTTCATCATTGGAACAGGTAATTGAAAAGAATTTGAAAAATTAAATGAACGAAATAAAGATTGGTTTTGGGATTTAGCATTTGCCTTGGCGCACGCAAGAGATACTGCTAGTATTGAGTTTGCACCAAGTCTGGATTTTGTTTCTGTGCCATCTAAATCAATCATTGTCTGATCAATCATTTTTTGGTTTGATACTTCTAAATCTTGAAGAGCAGAATTTATCTCGGTATTTATAAATTTAACTGCTTTAAGAACGCCTTTACCAAGGTAGCGATTTTTGTCACCATCTCTAAGCTCTAAAGCCTCTCTTTGGCCTGTTGAAGCTCCTGAAGGGACGATGGCTCGACCAACAATGCCATTAGTTAAGGTTACATCAGCTTCAACAGTAGGATTTCCTCTTGAATCTAATACTTCACGCGCATTAATTTTTTGAATCTTCATCTTGAGATTTGTAAGTTAAAAAAAGAAATTTTATAGTTGGACAATTGATTCTTTGTTACAAATTGTTTCAGAGTTAATCAAAGAATGATTTCATTTTACCAAAAAATGAGTCAGACTCAGGGTGATGCTTGGCCTCACAAGAGTTTGAAAAGTCTTTTAATAACTTCTTTTGTTTGGAGTTTAAATTGACAGGAGTTTCAACTTTGACTTGGCACAGTAAATCACCAGAACCACTATGCCTCATTGCTGGCATGCCTTTACCTCTCAACCTAAAAAGTTTAGAGGTTTGTGTGCCTGCTGGAACGTTAATTTTTAGCTTGCCTTTGAGTGTAGGCACTTCAATTGACCCACCAAGTGCTGAGGTTGCAAAATCAATTGGAACTTCGCAATACAAATCATTCCCATCACGCTCAAATATAGCATGCTCTTTGATATGAATTTGAACATATAGATCTCCATGAGGGCCACCACGCAAGCCAGCCTCACCCTCACCACTGAGTCTTATTCGATTACCAGTGTCTACACCTGCTGGAATTTTTACAGACAGAGTTTTTTGATTCCTAACAACGCCCTGACCACGACAGGTTCCACAAGGAGATTCAATTTTTTCACCAGACCCATTACATTGATTGCAAGGACGCTGGACAGCGAAAAAACCTTGTTGCATAGTCGTTTGACCTGTTCCACGACAATTTCCACAAGTTTTAACAGAAGTTCCAGGTTTTGCGCCGCTTCCAGAGCATGTATCACAGGTATCATTTTTTGGGACTCTTATTTTGACTGTATCGCCATCAGCAGCTTGTTTTAAATCAATTTCTAAATCATATCGAAGGTCTGAGCCTCTGTTGTCTGGTTTTGAATTGCCACCACCAAAAATATCTCCAAAAATGTCACCAAAACCTCCAGCACCACCGAATGGGTTACCACCACCAAAGCCTTGTCCACCTTGTTCTACACCTGCATGCCCAAATTGATCATAGGCTGATCTTTTTTGCGGATTTGAGATAACGTCATAAGCTTTACGGACTTCCTTAAATTTTTTTTCTGCACCAACCTTGTCATCCGCATTACGATCTGGATGATATTTCATAGCAAGGCGCTTATAGGCTTTTTTTATTTTGGCTTCATCAGCCCCTTTATCAACACCTAAAACTTCGTAAAAATCTCTATCTGACATATTTCCCTTAAAATATTAAACCTCCCATGCTGAGCATGGGAGGTTTTTTTAAATCAGCAAATAAAACTACTTACTTTTCTTCGTTAACTTCTTCAAAATCAGCGTCTACTACATCATCACTAGTATCTGAACTTGCCTCAGCACTTCCATCAGCTCCAGCCTTCTCTTGTGCTTTTTGAGCTAATACTTGGGCTTTTTCACTTAGATTTTGAACTTTCGCATCGATAACTTCTTTGTCATCACCTTTAATGCTTTCCTCTAATTCACTTAAAGCGGCCTCGATTGCACTTTTTTCATCATCAGATACTTCATCTTTTAGCTCTTCGAGAGATTGTTTAGTTGAATGAACAAGAGAGTCAGCCATATTTCTGGAAGAAACAAGCTCTTGAAACTTTTTATCTTCATCAGCATGGGCTTCAGCATCTTTAATCATTTTGTCAACTTCCTCATCAGAAAGACCACTTGAAGATTTGATTGTGATTGATTGCTCTTTACCAGTATTCTTATCTTTAGCAGATACATTCAAGATACCATCTGAGTCCAGGTCAAGAGTTACCTCGATTTGAGGTTGTCCCTTAGGAGCTGGAGCAATACCTTCAAGATTAAACTGCCCAAGTGACTTATTTGCACTGGCAACGTCTCGCTCACCTTGAAGAACATGAACCGTAACAGCAGATTGATTATCCGCAGCAGTTGAGAATACTTGTGATTGATTAGTTGGAATTGTTGTATTTTTTTCAATCAACTTTGTCATAACTCCGCCCATTGTTTCAATTCCAAGTGAAAGCGGTGTTACATCAAGAAGTAACACATCCTTAACATCACCACCTAGAACACCAGCTTGAATAGCAGCACCCATAGCAACAGCTTCATCTGGATTTAAATCCTTCTTAGGCTCTTTACCAAAGAAATCTTTAACCATCTGCTGAACTTTAGGCATTCTAGTTTGTCCACCCACAAGTATGATTTCGTCAACATCGCCGCTTGATAGGCCTGCATCTTTTAATGCTGTTTTACAAGGATCAATTGAGCGCTTGAGTAGGTCTACCACAAGTGACTCAAGTTTTGACCTTGTCATTTTGATGTTGAGGTGTTTAGGACCAGACGCATCTGCAGTAATATATGGAAGGCTAACCTCTGTTTGTTCAGAAGACGAGAGTTCTATTTTTGCTTTTTCAGCAGCTTCCTTTAATCTTTGGAGAGCCATGGCATCTTTTGCTAAGTCAAGCCCTTGTTCTTTCTTAAACTCTGCAACAAGAAAACTAATAATTCTTTGATCAAAATCCTCACCACCTAAGAATGTATCTCCATTTGTAGACAAAACCTCAAAGTGTTTTTCTCCATCAATATCTTCCATTTCGATGATTGAAACGTCAAATGTTCCACCACCTAAATCGTAGACAGCAACTTTCTTATCACCTATTGTTTTATCAACTCCATATGCCAAAGCAGCTGCAGTCGGCTCATTGATAATTCTTTTTACCGTTAAGCCAGCAATCTTCCCGGCATCTTTAGTCGCTTGACGCTGAGAATCATTGAAATAAGCTGGGACTGTAATTACAGCTTCAGTAACCTCAGAACCTAAATAATCTTCGGCTGTCTGCTTCATTTTTTGAATAACACGCGCAGAAATTTCAGGTGCAGCCATTTTTTTACCTTTGACTTCAACCCAAGCATCTCCATTCTTCGCTTTAATAATCTTGTATGGAACCAAATCGATATCTTTTTGGACTGCCTCTTCATCAAAGCGTCGGCCAATCAATCTTTTGATAGCATAAAGTGTATTTTCAGGGTTCGTGACAGCTTGTCTCTTTGCAGGCTGACCCACCAATATTTCATCAGAATCTTTTGGATATGCAATAATTGAAGGGGTTGTGCGGTTTCCTTCAGAATTTTCAATAATCTTAGCAACACCTCCATCCATAACTGAAACGCATGAATTGGTTGTTCCTAGATCAATTCCTATAATTTTTGCCATTTTGTATACTCCTTTGTATTTTTTTTATATAATCCCTATTTAGGGGTACAAAATCTAATTTCAAGGTGTATTTAAAATTATTTTTGAACTGTATCTAGGAGTATTTCTTTGACTTGATTAGGTACAAATAGACTGATGTCTCCACCCAGAGAGAGGATTTCACGAACTAACGATGAGGAAATATTAGCAAATTCTTCAGAAGGTGTCATAAAGAGGGTTTCAATTTCAGGGTTAAGTCTCTTGTTCATTCCACTCAACTGAAATTCATATTCAAAATCTGATACTGCTCTTAATCCTCTAATTATGATTTGAGCGTTGTGCTCAGAAGCAAAGTCAACAAGGAGAGAGTTAAAACTGAGTACTTTAGTATTACCAAGGGAGCTAATAGAGGATTCAGCAGCACTCACTCTTTGTTCTATTGATAAAAAACTTGATTTGTTAGCATTTTGGGTTATTGCAATAATAACCTCATCAAATAGTTTAGATGCTCTTTTTATAAGATCAATGTGGCCATTAGTAATAGGATCAAAGGATCCAGGATAAATAGCAATTTTTTTCATATAGCTCCTAAACTTATCAAACAAAAATAAACGCTGCCTGATTTTTTTTCTTTGTTAATTTTACATTCATAGTCACAATTATTATCTAAAAATTCTTCTGTTATCTGAAACTCAGATTCAATATAAATGTGACTATCTGAATGAATAAGCTTTCCCTCATAAAGTAAATTGAGTATCAAGGGAAGTATTTGCTGGCTGAATGGAGGATCTAGAAAGATATAATCGAATGCATCATGTTCCAGTTTTTTAAGGTAATTAATTGAATCTTCATTAACTAGTTCAAATCTAGTTGAGCCTATGAATTCAAGGTTTGATTTAAGGGTTTTAAATACTTTAGTATTTTTCTCTATTAAAAATGTTTTTTTTGCACCTCTAGAAATTGCCTCAATACCCAAAGCTCCACTGCCAGAAAAGGGGTCAAGAACAGTTTTTCCAGCAATATCAAACTGAAGCCAATTAAAGAGTGTTTCTCTTGTTTTTCCTGAGGTAGGTCTTAAACCATCTGAATCTGGAAAATGGAATTTTCTTCCCTTTAGGTTTCCTGAGATAATTTTAAAGGTATTTGTTTTGATAGTATTTTTGAGATTGAAATAAAATAAAATTAAAGTTTAAATAATTCTGAGCGCCATCCACTCTGAATCGATAAAGTATTATCTCCTTTTATTAGCTTCACAAGATTTTTTGAAGAACATATAAGCTCAGAAGGAATGGCATATTTAGTAGACAAGAGATTGATTTTATCCTTAAGCTGATTTTTCAACAATGTCTCACTCTCTGAAAGAGGTTTTTTGGCTACTAATGAATCTTCTGGCCCAGCTATTAATTTACTTTTTCTTATAAAATTTTCAAAAAGTTTATTTTTGCTGTCTGAAAGTTTCCTTTGACCATTAGCATAATCAATTAATGATTCATCTGACATAATCCATTTACGAGGTTTATTTTTTTGCTGGGCAATTGATTCACGCCAGTGGATTAACTTAAAGGCATTTTCTTGATTTTTATGCGAAATTTTATTAATGCCCTTTGTTTTTTTTAAAATTTGTCTATAGTTAGGCTCGTAAGTATCTTTATTCAATAAAAATTGGACTTCTTCCTCGGCCCAACTCAGCTTTCCTTGATTAACTAGCTCTTTTTTAAGAATTCTATAGTTTGGCAATAAGTACTTAACATCGTCTAGTGCATATTTTAAAACATCATTGGGAAGTGGACGTTTTCTCCAATCAAAACGAGTAAATTTTTTTTCTAAGAAAATATTTTGAAGTTTTTCTGTTATTGCCTGGTATGAGACTTGTATGGGGTAATTTAAAAATGATGCGCCAATTTGTGTATCGAAGAGATGGCTTGGAGTACGACCTGATAAATAGTAGAGCGCTTCAATATCTTGCCTTGCAGAATGAATGACCCATAGTGTTTTGCCATCATATAGCTTATTAAATAAAGGTTCTAGATTACTTATTGAAAGAATATCTATGCACTCTAGATGACTCTTTGATGCAATCTGAACTAAACACAATTCAGGCGAATAGGAGTCAATCCTCCTAAACTCAGTGTCTATACCAAGAATAGATTCCTCATTGATACCATTTAAATATTTTTCTAGTTGTTCGTTGTTTTTTATCAAAATAATTACCTTAATTGAGTTGTTGTATTTTATCAACAACTTGTGATAGTAATATTTCATTTATGAGATAATCAAATGACTTTATTATTTGGTTAACAAAATTTATGTTGCTTAATCAGGCTTTTTCTTTAAAAGAAGCTCCCCGCGCTTTATTTTGGATTGGTGTTTTCTTGATTTCATTCTTTGGAATGTTTTATCTTGGGCTTAATGCTGAGCTTATAGAGAAGTGGTACTTACTTTTAGTTGGATTTAACGTTGTGATGAGTTTGGTGGCGATTTATTATATTTCTCTATCAATGAAAAAGTTAAAACAAAATACGCAAGAGGGCGTTATAGGTTCCAGGTTCACCTGGTCTTTTATTAAAATTGTTCCAGTTCTCGTTTTACTGCCAGTTCTCTCTTTTTATCTTTTTTCTTTTGGATCAATTAGAGATAATCTTCAAATTGCAGAAAATCAGTTTGATGAGTTCAATTTGAAAGTTGGTGGTGAAGTTGATGAGCTGTATCGTAACACCAATAATGTCGCAATTAAGTACTACGAAGATCGAACGCGAAATATTGGGAAACTAGTTAACTATTTTGATGCGCCAAGAGCCTCAAATGAAAGAATGCAGGCCGTTTTAGGTCTTTTAACAAGTGATTTTTGGGCGTGTGAATTAAAACTTTACGATAGTCAAATGAATCTTGCTGCCTCTAGTAAAAGAGCAGACACGAACTGTATGAATGATGGTTATACAGCCTCAACGGATGAGTTTACATTGATTGCTCATTTTGCTTCAGATATCAACATTGATAGCTTGACTTCAAGAATGACGCGTTTTCGTGATGCAGCAAAAGATGCTGAGTTAACATTAAACTCCTCCATAATTAAAACGAGGTTTATGATTGACTTTAGCTCAACAATTCTATTATCAGTTCTAAGCGCACTATTAATTGTACTAAGAATGATTGATCAACTTATGAAGCCAATGCATAATTTATCGATAGCCACAAGAGAGATTTCTTCAGGTAACTATGATGTTGAGATTGAGCAAGATCCTAAGCATAAAGATATGCATGATCTAATTGGTCATTTTAATGAAATGAGTCAGCGAATAAAGCTCTCAAGGGAGGGGCTTGATACTCACAACCTTTATCTTGAAACAATTCTCAAATATTCTTTTGGTGTTATTGCTCTAGATAAAGATAAGAAAATACAAATTATTAATCCAGTAATAGGAAAAATGTTTCAGATTGAGGATGAGACCATTTTTAATGGTCATTCTTATGACTCAATAGTAGATGCTCACCCTAATCTAAATCCACTTTTTTCTTTTATTCAAGATAAGATTGAGAAAGACTCCATGGAGTGGAGTCATGAGATTGAGTTAACTCTTAACGATAGAGTTCGGCTTCTATATTGCCAAGGCTCAGTTCTTGATGTAGAAAATAAATCATTGGGTTATGTCATTATCATTAATGATATTTCAAAACTTAATAGAGCACAAAGGAAGGCTGCTTGGGGTGAAGTAGCAGTTCGCATGGCTCATGAAATTAAAAATCCATTAACCCCCATTCTTTTATCAGCTCAAAGACTTAGAAATTTATTTTTAGAAAAACTTGAAAAGAATGATGCAGCTATTATCGATAAAACAACTCAAACCATTATGGATCAAGTTGCATCAATGGATTCAATGGTTAGTGCTTTTGCTAATTACGCTAATACGCCAGAAATACAAAAGACTTTATCATCATTAAATATGCTGATTAACAAGTCAGCTTCTCTTTTTGATAATCATGATGGAGTTAGAGTAGATCTTGATCTGTGTGGTGACTTGCCGAAGCTTCAACTTGATCAAGATGCTATCTCAAGAGTTCTAATAAATCTTATTAAAAATGCTATAGAAGCTAAGCAAGAAAAAATACAATTAAATATAAATATTAAATCAACTCTCAAAGAAAAAGAGGGCTTGGTTCAATTAACAATTATAGATGACGGTAAAGGCTTTCCAAGTAGTATTATTGATCAGGTTTTTGAACCTTATATAACTACAAAAGAGAAGAGTGGTGGTTTAGGTCTTGCAATCGTTCAAAATATTATCGAACAACATGATGGCCAAATATTTGCCAGTAATATAAAACCTCATGGTGCTAGAGTAACTATTGAATTAAGTATAATTGAGAATTCAAAGGGGACGAAATGAAAAATGATGCTACATTCGGAAAAATTTTAATCATCGATGACGAAAAAGATAATACCGAAATAATAAAAGATATTCTTGAGGATGTTAGTTATACAACAATGCTTGCTAGAAGTGCTACTGAAGCCAAAGCAGTACTTGCAGCAAATGATTTTGATTTAATTCTAATGGATGTTTGGATGCCTGGTCAAGATGGAATTTCCTTACTATCTGAGTGGCATTCTGAGGGTTTTAATACCCCTGTTGTTATGATGTCTGGTCACGCGGAGCCAAGTGACATAGTTAAAGCAATGAAGTTAGGTGCGGTTGATTTTCTAAAAAAGCCGCTTCACGACTTCTTACCAATATTAAGAAATATCATGACGCGTGAAGAGCCTGAACAAGAAGCCCAACATGTTAGCGGAATTGACTTCTCTTTAAAACTTAAAGAGGCGAGAAATATCTTTGAAAGTCAGTACCTACTTCATCATCTATCGTCTAACGATAACAATATTGCTGTAGTTGCAGAAATTGCTGGGTTAGAGCGAACAACGCTTTACAGAAAACTTAAAGATTTAGGAATCGATAAAAAATGAAAATATTAATTCTTGGTGCTGGCCAAGTCGGTTCAACTCTAGCAAGATATCTTTGCCTAGACGATGATAACGATATTACGATCGTTGATCAAAAGGAGGAAATGCTGACCCCTCTTCAAAGACACTTAGATATTAAAACCGTTATTGGTTACGGAGCATACCCGAGTATTCTTGAGAAAGCGGGTATCAAGTCGATGGATGTGGTCATTGCTGTAATGAATTCAGATGAGAGAAACATGGTTGCCTGCAGAATGGCGCATACCCTCTACAATGTTAAGAAAAAAATTGCTAGGATAAGAACCACTGAATATCTTCTTAGACCAGAAATATTTAGTAATGAAGCATTACCTATTGATTTCTTAATTACTCCTGAGAATTTAATTACAGAGTACATTCAGGGAATTGTTGAAGAGCCTGGAGCCTCTCAGGTTTTTGACTTTGAGAATGGCTTAGTTCAATTGGTAGAGACAAGAGCCTTTATTGGAACACCAATCGTTAATAGGCCTATTAAAGAGCTTCATGAACACATGCCTGATGTCAAAATACGCATCGTTAGTCTTTACAGGAATGAAAGGGCAATTCCTGCTAAAAGTGATACAGTCATAAGAGAGGGTGATCAAGTTTATTTTCTTGCGAAAAAAAATCATATTTCAAGGGCCCTCAAAGAGTTTAGAAGGGCTGAAAATAATTATCAAAAAATCTTTATTGCTGGCGGTGGAAGTATTGGTCTCAACGTAGCTAAACTACTTGAAGATACGCACAATATCAGAATCATAGAGCTATCTGAGGAGAGAGCTAAATATTTAAGTGAAAAATTAAATAACACGCTTGTTCTTCAAGGAAATGCCTCAGATGAAGATTTGCTTAAAGATGAAGGTATTGAAAATACTGATTTATTTCTTGCTCTGACTGATTCAGACGAGGTAAATGTAATTGTTTCCATTCTTGCAAAGCGACTTGGTGCCCATAAGACAATTGCTCTAGTTAAGAGGGATGTTTATGCTTCCCTTGCTGAGCAAAGTGGAGATGTTGACATTATTGTTTCGCCAGATCAAATTACAGTTAGTGGTATCTTATCTCACCTAAGAAAGGGAGACTGCATGAAGGTTCATTCGCTTCAGCACGGAAAATCTGAGGCAATTGAAATTGTAGTTCATGGTGATAAAAAAACTTCAGCGGTGGTTGGAGTTCAAATAAAAGATTTGCCGTTACCTGAAGGCGTTGTTGTAGGTGCTGTAGTAAGAGATGATGAGCTTTTAATGGGCTCTAAAAAATTGGTGATTGAATCAGGAGACCATATTTTAATGGTGTTAATGGACGTTCGAAAGATTCATGAAGTTGAGGCTCTTTTCTTAGAGAATGAGCAATAATTTCTAGAAAGCATACTTTAAAGGTGAAAACTAAATGCAGTTAAGTATCGTTGCTAAAACTATTGGCCTCCTCCTCATGGTCTTTAGTTTTGCCCAAGTGCCACCAATCATTATCGATTTAATTTATTCTGAAGGTGAGTATTTCTCTTTCCTATTATCATTTGCTTTAACCTTATTGGGTGGCTTGATTCTCTGGTGGCCCTTTAAGGATACTAAAAAAGATTTCCGGCTGAGAGAGGGCGTTTTAATTGTAGTGTGCTTTTGGATTGTTTTATCTCTTTTTGGAACTCTCCCATTCTTAATTACTGACTCTATTAGTAATCTTTCCTTTTCTGATGCATTCTTTGAATCTATGTCTGGTCTGACTACAACAGGAGCAACTGTAATGAGTCAACTGGATGATTTGCCTAAAAGCATTTTGTTCTATAGGCAACAGCTTCAATGGCTAGGAGGTATGGGAATTATTGTTTTAGCAGTTGCAGTATTGCCTTTACTAGGGGTTGGCGGCATGGAGCTTTATCATGCAGAGTCAAGTGGTATTGCAAAAGATAGACTTACTCCCAAACTTAGAAATACAGCAATTGCACTTTGGAAAATTTATCTGTCTTTGACAGTTTTGTGTGCATTAGGATATTTTTTATCAGGAATGACTATTTTTGATGCTGTTAGTCATAGTTTTAGTACTGTTGCAATTGGTGGATTTTCAACTCATGATGCCTCAATTGGTTACTTCAATTCGATTTCAATAGAGATGGTCGCTATGTTTTTTATGTTTTTAGCGGGCATAAACTTCTCATTACACTTTCTTGCTTGGAATAATAAGTCTTTAATAGATTATATTAAAGACTCCGAATTTAAGACATATGTGATGGTACTTTTTGCTTCATCAGTTATTGTCATTATTGCCCTTGGTTTAAACTCAGAGTATGGCTCTTCAATTGAAACTATTAGGCATAGTCTTTTTCAAACAATTTCGATAGCTACAACAACTGGATACACCTCTCAGAGTTTTAGTAGTTGGCCAGCAGCCATCCCTGTTTTTCTAATAATGATGAGCTTTATTGGGGCTTGTGTTGGTTCTACAGGAGGAGGAATTAAAGTTATTCGAATCCTAGTAATGTTTAGGTTGGGAATGAAAGAGATACATAAGTTCATTCGTCCTAATGCTCAGGTAAGTGTTAAATTAAATGGTGGAAGTATTAATGAAAAGTCTTTAGTTTCTGTGCTTGGCTTCTTTTCACTTTATGCGATTACTTTTTTCCTTATTTTGATGCTACTCATGTTTGCTGGCTTAGATCAGGTTACAGCGTATTCTGCAACCGCAGCGACAATGAATAACCTTGGTCCAGGGCTAGGGGAGGTTGCACAAAACTATGGCTCACTTGGCGATACCGCTAAGTGGATTTTAAGTTTTTCAATGCTTGTTGGAAGACTTGAAGTATTAACAATTATTGCCATTTTCCATAGAGCATTCTGGAGGCAATAGCTTAGATCAATATTGAAATTATTAGAATTATATGTCAGAAAAAAAAGGTGTAAAAGATGCATATTCAATCAAGACTCCTGAAGACTCTATTAACCTTTATAGAAGTTGGGCGTCGACATACGATAGTGATTTTGCTAAACAAAATGACTACCGCTCTCCTATAGAGATAGGTAAATATTTTGATAAATACTCCAATCATAAAGACACTCCAATTCTAGATGTTGGAGCAGGAACAGGTCTTGTTGGAGAGTGCTTAGATGAAAGCTCAAGAGAAATAGATGCTATTGATATTTCTCCTGAAATGCTAAATATTGCTAGATTAAAAAATTGCTATTCAAAAATAATTGAGGCAGACCTTACCAAAAGATTATTAATCAATGATAATCATTATGGTGCAATTGTAAGCGCTGGCACCTTTACCCATGGTCATGTCGGGCCAGATGTGCTAGATGAACTATTAAGAGTCACGAGGTCTGGTGGTCTTTTTATTTTTACAATTCATTATCAGTTATATAAACAAGCTGGATTTGATAAAAAAATTCTAGAGATTGAAAAAAGTATAACTAAGCCTAACTTTCATGAAGTAAGCGTTTATGGTAATAATCTAGATAAAGATCATGGCAGTGACAAAGTAATTATCACGGTATTTAGAAAAAAATAAATGAAAGTTTTTTGATATAAAAATAATGATCAGCCCCACATTGAGTGAGGCTGAAATTATTAATTTCTTAAAGTAGCGGTGCAATAACTAAACTAACAATTGCCATCACATTGATAAGAATGTTCATTGATGGGCCAGAGGTGTCCTTGAACGGGTCACCAACTGTATCACCAACAACAGTTGCAGTGTGAACGTCTGTACCTTTACCGCCAAAGTTACCCTTTTCAACATGCTTTTTAGCATTATCCCAAGCACCACCAGCATTAGCCATCATGAGGGCCATTAGGACGCAACCTAGAAGGGCGCCACCAAGCATTCCGCCGAGCGCTTCAGGACTAATTAGGAAGCCAACTAAAACGGGAGCAGCAACAGCTATTACACCTGGAAGAATCATTTTTTTAAGTGCAGCTGTCGTAGCAATATCGACGCATTTAGCTGTATCAGGCTCAGCTTTACCTTCAAGCAGACCTTTGATTTCTTTGAACTGTCTTCTTACCTCTTCAATCATTTCAAAAGCGGCATCACCAACAGCAGTCATTGTAAGAGAAGCAATTAAAAATGGAATGGTTCCACCAATAAATAAACCAATTAATACTTCAGCACTGTTGAGCTGAAGTAAAAAGTCTACTTTGTTCGCGCTAACAGTTTCTGTATATGCTGTGATAATTGCAAGGGCTGCAAGTGCAGCCGCTCCAATTGCAAAACCTTTTCCAATTGCTGCAGTCGTATTACCAAGCTCATCAAGTGAATCTGTAATTTTACGAGTATCTTCACCAAGGCCAGCCATTTCTGCAATGCCGCCCGCATTATCTGCAATTGGCCCGTAAGCATCAATTGCCATAGTCATGCCAACAGTCGCAAGCATTCCAATAGCTGCAATACCTACACCATACAAACCAACAAAAAGATTAGAGACGTAAATAATGACACAAATCATTAAAACTGGAATGACTACAGATTGCATTCCAACTGCTAATCCTTTAATCATAACGGTAGCTGCACCAGTCTTTCCTGATTCAGCAATGTCTCTGATTGGTTTTCCAGCAGTGTAGTATTCGGTTACAAGGCCAATAATAATTCCACCAATACTTCCCATTAGCACAGCTGCCCAAATATTATTTGAGACATCTAAATAGTCAATTAAAAAGAATGAAGTAACGATGAATAATAAAGCTGAACCTATAGTTCCATTTCTTAGAGCAGATTCAGGGGATTTATTCGAAGAAAGCTTAACAAATATGATTCCAATCACTGAGCAAACCAGTCCAAGTGATGCTAAGGCAAGAGGCAAGAACATAAGCTCACTTCTATTACCGCCAAGTGAGTCTACAGCTATTGTTGCTGCAATTGCAATTGTAGCAATCATGGATCCACAGTAAGACTCAAAGATATCTGAGCCCATACCAGCAATATCACCAACGTTATCACCAACGTTATCAGCGATAACCGCAGGATTGCGAGGATCATCCTCGGGGATTCCTGCTTCTAATTTTCCAACAAGGTCGGCGCCAACATCAGCACTCTTAGTAAATATTCCACCACCAACACGAGAGAATAATGCTACTACTGAGCCACCCATCGCAAAACCATGAAGTGCTTCAGAGTGCTCTGCGCCAAAGAAGTAATATAATCCGCCTAACCCTAAAAGACCTAAAGCAGCAACAGATAAACCCATCACTGAGCCACCAAAGAAGGCTACGGTCAAAGCAGAGGCACTTCCTTTGTCATGAGCTGCTTGGGCTGTTCTAACGTTAGCAATAGTGGCTGTATTCATACCAATATACCCTGCAGTTGCAGATGTTACAGCTCCAACAAGGAAACATAATGCACTAGCTGCACCAAGAAAGATATAGAGAAGGACTAAAAGAACTAATGCAAAGATACTAAGCATTTTATATTCGCGCTTCATAAATACAATCGCACCAATATGAATTTGTTCACCAATTTTTTTAACGGCGCCGCTGCCACCATCTTGTTTTGTTATCCACTGATAGATAATAACTACGATAATCAAGCCTAAAACACCGAGTCCAGGCGCTATTAAATTTTGATCAAAATTCTTTTCTTCTCCTTTAAATAAAATGAAGCGGCAATGATATCCTAAAGTGCTTAAAAAGTGGAAAAAAAAACCTTAATTTGAAGTGAAATGAACTAAATTTGCATTAAATATATCTTATAAAATTAAATTTCTAATTTATTGTTGTATAAGGTCCAAATGTTTGTAATTCGTTTTGCACTTTTATCCTCCTTGTTTTATGCGCTTAATGTTAGCATGATTCCTCTCATTTATACTTTAGAGGTAAGTGTATTTCTGTTTTTATTTATTCGTTTTGGTACAACTTTTTTTACGTCATTAGTTATAACTAAAAGTTTATTTTCAATTAGTAAAATCAAGCAGCAAAAATTAGGTCTCTGGTTATTAATCCTCTCTTTCTTGTTTGGTATTCAATCCTGGCTTTATGTTGAAGCAGTAAAATATATGTCAGTGGGTTTAGCAAGTGTTGTGCTTTTTACCTATCCTTTAATTACGTATTTAATTGTTTCACTTAATAGCCGAAGGAAGCTAGATGTTTCAACGATACTTATGTTTTTGCTGGCAATAATTGGAATTGCTGCAATATCTCAGAGTGAAGATGGCTTTTACACAATGGCTATTGGTATAGTTTTGGCGATACTTTCAGCGATTTCATATTCTTTAATTTTGATTATTACTCCAAAAATGAGTGCCTTAAAGAATTGGGAGATTGTCAAATATACTACGCTCATTCCTGCGCTTGGATTTCTATACCTATTTTTAAATGAAACAAGTTTCTACTGGCCAAGTAATCAAGCTTTAATCCTTTCTCTTGTTTCAGGCGTTTTTTTTGCAACTGGCATGCTTTTCTATCACATCTCTGTAAAAAAGTACGGTCCAGTCAGAACAGCAAACATTGGTTACACTGAGCCACTACTTGTTTTAATCTTTGGTTTTATTGCTTACCTTGAAGCTATCACTTTCATACAAGGCATCGGGGTAATATTGGTGGCAATTGCTTCAATTACAATCGAAAAAAGACAATTAAAACAAAACAACAATTCTGAGGTATAAGGTACAATTTGAGCCTCCAAAGGACTAAAAAATATTATGACAAAAAGCTACAGTGACTTTTCATTATCGTTCTCGCATTTTAAAAATCCAAGTGCGAAGAATTTTGATTATAAGCATCAACACATTCTTAGCTTAAAGGGCTTCGAGATTGCAAATAAGGAAATCACATCTTGGGATAATTACAAACCGACTCCATTGCATTCTTTTTCTGATATGGCAAAAGACACTGGTGTGACATCGATTCTATATAAAGATGAGAATCCACGCTTTTCTCTTAAAAGTTTTAAGGCTTTAGGCGGTGCCTATGCCGTTGCAAACCTTTTGATAAAAAAATTAAAAGAGCTTGGCATTGATGCGAATTCATCAGACCTAATTTCTGGAGTCTATAAAAAAGAAACATCAAAATTTACAGTTTGTTGTGCAACAGATGGAAATCATGGAAGATCAGTTGCATGGGGAGCACAACAGTTTGGTTGTAATTGTGAGATTTACATTCATAGAAATGTGAGTATAGGAAGAGAAAAAGCGATTGCCAAATATGGCGCCCTAGTGAA